>ONKB01000039.1 GCA_900318305.1 uncultured Prevotellaceae bacterium
CGAGATCATTTCGCCTGTCATTTTAAAGTCATTTGGCCTGTCCCAAGATTTGCCTTTGTCCCAAAATGGACAAAATCGCAGGCGGGAAATTTTCTTACGTCTTCTCAAATTTTATATATGTACACTTTTCCTCCAGTAAAAATAGAGCAAAAAATAAGGGCAAGCCTTTCGACTTGCCCCTAAAGTGAGTTATAATAGTCTATAATTATTGAAGTTCAACAGTAACACGACGGTTGTAAGAAATCGGAGACAGATCGTTTACACCACCTGCAGCCTTAACGATGATATTATCACGGCTTACACCCATCTTAACAAGTTCGTTAGCAACTGTTTCAGCACGCTTCTGACTTAAAGTTTGGTTATAAGCAGGTCTACCGGTCTTGCTGTCAGCATAACCTGTAACGAGAATCTTGTTACCATTCTCTTTTGCATACTTAGCAACTTCCTGTACATTAACCAAATCCTTGCGAGAAGCGATTTTAGACTTATTAATATTGAAGAATACTGACTGAGCTGTAGTAGCGAATTCTTTCTTGATAACCTCTTTAACCTCAGCTGGCTTCTGGTTAGCCAATAACTTCTTCAAACGATCATTCTCGGCCTGAGCATCGCGAAGAGCTGCATTCAGAGCATCCAATTGCTCTTTGTTCATTGCCATCAAAGCATCAACATCAGGAACTTTAGCCCATGTAGCCTTGCCTAAGTTGAATTTCAAACCAGCTTCCAAAGAATAGATCATGTCATAGTTCTTCAGACAAAGGCTACCAGAATGAGGAGCAAAGAAACCATCAGCCTTACCCTCTGCCATTACAACAGTAGCATCCAAGAAGAAATCTACTTTTTTACCAATCTTCCATGTTGACATGATACCACCTGTAGCATCAAGAGCATATACATTTGATGTACAGTTACGAAGGATACCAGCACCGATATAAGGAATTACATTCCAAACACGATTTTCATTGTAGCCAAAGAGAAGATTACTCATATTGAACATCAACTGCTCATTAATGGTAAAGTATTTCTTCATGGCAGAATTCTGGTCACAAACATTGGAGATTACTGATTTACCCCAAATACCAGAAAATTTAGTACGAAGGGCAAAACCAGGAGTGAAGCTCTTACCAATACCTACACCAAAACCCCAGTCACGACGGAAATCCTTAAGAGGATTATTGTTCAGACCAAGACCATGCTGCTGGTCACCATAGAAAGCATTGTAGTTACCACCTACTGTAATGAACCAGTTTGACCAAAATGAATTTGTAGCAACACTGTACTTCTTAACAGGCACTGTAGTATCTTGTGCTAATGCAAAAGAAGATAAACCAACAAATGCCAAAACAAACATTAATTTTTTCATACTTCTTAATTTTAATTATAACTCTTAATTATCTTTATTTATTTATTTCTTTTAACAACTTATTTTCGCCCCAACCAAGACAATATATGGCTGAAAAGCGCTACAAAGTTATAAAATAATATAATACGAGCAAAATTTTAAACGCAATATTTATAATTTATGTTAAAATTATTTTAATAAAGCCGAAATTTTATCCTCTCCGAGGATTACAACTATCACTTTTCCATCTGGCGTATATTTGGGAGTATTGCTTTGTAATAACTGAGAAACAATATGTGCCATTTCTTCGTTTGAGAGTATCTGTGAGCCTGTCAAGGCATTACTTTTCGCTAAATTTAATGCTATAGAAGAACGTACAACTTCTTTGGCGGAGCCTTTCTCATTATACTTTTCAAGCAACTGCATGACCATCTCTACTGGCTTTTTCTTTTCTACACCTGCAGGAACACCATTTATGGCATAACTGCCTCCGCCCAAGTCAGAGATATCAAATCCCACAGCATGCAAATCAGGCATAATCCGTTTTATAATAACTATTTGTGATGGGGATAACTGAAATAATTCTGGAAATAACAATCCCTGAGATATGCCTGTTTCATTTTGGATGTCATCAATAAACTTGTCGTATAATATCCTAACGTGTGCCCTATGCTGGTCTATTAGCATTAAGCCACTCCTTGCTTGTGTTATTATATATCGGCCATATTGGAGAAATGTATTCTCGTTTTGTTCACAATTAATTATCTGCTCGGATGATTCCTGGTTTGCAATAATATCCGCATCTGAGGTTTGAGGCCTGACATCAGTTCTTGGCATCACATCATACAACTTCTGCCAATTAGCAGTATTAACCCTCGTTCGATTATCCTGATGAGATTGAAACGGATTGTAACTCTTATCTACATCAATCCGTGGGGACAAAGTGACATCCGGATTATATGTAGGAATAGCCGGAGTAGCACTTTTTTCAAAATCCATTACAGGAACAGCATTAAAAGTACCAAGAGTTTCTCTAGTGACAGCAAGCAGGATTTGCCATATTGCTTGCTCATCCTCAAACTTAATCTCTGTTTTGGTCGGATGAATATTGACATCTATCTTGGAAGGGTCAACATCCAGACAATAGAAATATGACACCTGTTTATCAGAGGGAATCAATCGTTCAAATGCAGACTGTATGGCCCTATGAAAATAAGGATGTCTCATATATCTACCGTTAACAAAGAAAAATTGTCTGCTGCCTTTTTGTCTGGCACTCTCAGGGGTTCCTACAAAACCGGTAATTTTAACAATTGTCGTCTCAACATTAACAGGGAGAAGAGTCTTGTCTATCGAAGTACCAAATAAATCTATTATTCGTTTCTTAAAACTCCCCGTAGGCAGAGTATGGGTTTTCTCATTATCTTTATAAAACGAAAATTCTATGTCGGGATGTATCAGCGCAATACGTTCATATTCCTGAAAAATACATTTCAATTCAGTTGTATCCGATTTAAGGAATCTGCGTCTGGCGGGCATATTGAAAAATATATTATTAACCAGGAATTGTGCACCGCGTGGACAGGCTACAGGAGTACTCTCAACGAATTTAGGACCATTCAAGCACAATTTCACACCAACCTCGTCATCAATTGTCCGAGTTATCAACTCAACTTGAGAGACAGCAGCTATTGACGCCAATGCTTCTCCGCGGAATCCCATCGTATGAAGATTGAATAAGTCAGCAGCTTCAGATATTTTTGAGGTGGCATGACGCTCAAATGCGAGTCTGGCATCAGTCTCAGACATGCCCTTGCCATTATCTATGACCTGAATAGATGTTTTTCCTGCATCTACCACTCTTAATTCTATAATGTCAGCACCAGCATCAACTGAATTCTCCAATAACTCCTTTACTATTGAAGCAGGCCGCTGAACGACTTCTCCCGCTGCAATCTGATTAGCAATATTATCTGGCAATAAGTGAATGATATCCATAAACCTGTTTTACTAACATATATAATCCGGAGAACTTGAGCTATAAAAGTATTATATACCTTTAAGTGTTTGCAGCGGAACAACCCTGCGCTCAGTCTTCTTCAACTCTGTCCCCTTTGTCTTATCCTGCCAATTAAAAATATCGAACTTATCTTTGGGGCGCATATATTCAAACCATGCAAACTGAGGTAAATACAGTTTCGGTTTCTCAACTAAAGCCAATGGGTAGAAGGTGCCTGTTATTTCGCGTGTCCATATACGTTTCACCTTTTTGTTTTCCATAAACAGACGCAGCAGGCTAGTCTCAGAGTAATTCATTCCAGTCATAATACTGTCACTATCATACGGGAAATATAATATCAGAACATTTCCAGTGACTCTATCCTCTTTAATTTCGTTACCGTCAAAATAGACGTTCATCTCATTACCAGCGACTTGATTATAGTGCACAGAATCCAACTGCTCTACCATTAGAGCCTGCCTGACAACATTCACGCTATCCATAGTGGAGTCATTAAAATATGCCCGGATTTCCTCCCCTAATATCTGGCGTTTGTCACTCCATACGATAGGATTGCCATACAAAAACAATGTTTTATTCTTGGAATTATAGCACAACGAGTCAGCCACAGATTGCATGTCTTCACGAAATGACCTGGAATGATAATAACCATGCAAAACACGATATACAGAGTCTGTCTTTAGATTATACGTGTATACTTTGAAAGTATCGGCATGCAGAAACAGAGTATCTGTTTCCGAATAATTCTTCACCTGAGCCCTACCATATGCCTTTGCAAAACCTATAGAATCATTATAATAGAAATAATCACCGGTAAAGATATTCTTATTAGTTTTATCATTGAATATAATGTCATTAAAAGCCTGAGCAACACCTGTAGTTCTGTCATATATTACAGAATCACCTATCATCTGTTTATCCTTATCAACAAGCACAGAACGATCCAACAATGTGGATTTATTTGTTAATGTATTAAAATCAGCCCGTTCAGTATATATTCGGCTGTCTCCACTTGTGATATTAGAAGGACCTGTAAGATGAGCTAGTTTAACAAGTGTATTGTAATGGAGAGTATCTGATGTAATAACATACTCTTTATTGACGAGCTTCACATTGTAGTTAAACAAAGCCTGCCGAGTAGATGTCTCGTATTGACCCCAATCTGATGTGAGTACATTCCCCTCATCAACAAGTTTTCCTCCTTCAAAAAAATAACCCTCACTATAAACTCTGTCATAGTTTAGACTATCAGTATATAAAACAGTCTGCCGATGCTTCAGAACAACATCCTTTCTAGCCTGAGCCACCTGGGAATTACCGTCATAATACAGATATTTGCTGGTCAGAGACAAAGTGTCTCCCTGAAGCATTCTAACACTACCAAACGCCTCAAAGGAATTGGTATCCTGAAAAAAATTAGCACTATCGCAATACAAAAAAACTCCTTCGTGGATAAAAGACACATTGCCTACAAAAATCTGCATGTCAGCATTCTTAAACTGATCATACATAACTTTATCAGCATGTTTTAGCTCAACTTTTCTTCCTTGAGGTCTTGGTTTGTCTTTGGATACATTAGAATAAACTGACTGATGAGAAAAAACAATAAAAGCAATAAGGAGCATCATCCTAAATAGTAATACTCCTTTATTGCATCCCTTTATTGTTTTGCCATTCATCATTTAACCCATCCTGGATATTTAAAATCAGATTTTTTCCAACCATCCTTAATCCTTACATAAGTTGTTTTCTGTTTATCTCTAATCCAGTTATCCAATATCTCTTCTTGTTTTTTATTTGAAACTATCTCTGTCAGCATCTGGAAATCTTCCGTAATATCAGCCTTATGACCAGGATATCTGTTTTTCAATAGCACTATAGCACAAACTTGAGCTCCTTTGTTATTTATCATAGTGAATGGACTTGAGATTTCGCCTATATGCAATTTATCGACGACTTTAGCCACCTCTTGTGGAAGATCTTTCATTTGAAAACGAGAGGTTTGCACACCTGTCTGCATATCTGCATTCACCATCAAGCCATGATTATTATGGGTATCCTTATCATCAGAGATAACCTGTACTGCATCTTCAAAAGTATACTTCTTATTTCTAATATCATTAACAACAGTATCCAAACGTGAAATGGTCTTATTAATCTCTTCTTCAGACAACTTGGGTTTACGCAGGATATGTCGGACATTAACCTTATCACCCTTTCGTGCTATCAATTGAATAATATGATATCCGTATTCTGTCTTGACAATTTTAGAAACTGTCTTGGGATCGGTCAAAGAGAAAGCAACACTGGAAAATTCTGGGACGGTCTCTGCTCTGCCCCTAAAGCCTATCTCACCACCTTGACGGGCCGATCCTTCATCTTCTGAATAAAGACGAGCAAGTGTTGAGAAACTTGATTCTCCCGAATTGACGCGCTGGGCATAACTTAGCAATTCATTTTTCACTCTGTCAATTTCGGATTCTTTCACCTCAGGAGCACGAGTCAGAATCTGTACCTCAACTTGCATCGGTATAAAGGGCAGACTATCTGATGGTATGTTCTTAAAATATCGGCGTACTTCTGCAGGAGATATTTTCCTGTCACCAACAATTTTCCTCTTTGCCTCCTTTATTTTTTCAGACTCAATATAGAACTTCTGTATCTCGCTTTTTATCTGTTTGATTGTCATTCCACGGTATTCCTCCAGTTTTTCTTCAGAGCCAGCCATTTGAATCATGTATTCCAGTTGCTCTTTTACCATATCGGCAACATTGCTCTCAGAAACCTCAACACTATCAATAGCAGCCTGAGTCAAAAATAGTTTTTGAACCGCAAGTTGTTCGGGTATAACTGAATACGGGTCACCTGTTATCTTCTGCCCCTGCATCTCTGCATTCATACGTTGAAATTCAACATCAGAACGCAATATAACTTCATTGCCAACCACCCACACAACTTCATCAAGGGCATTCTCCTGACAAAACGCCGATGAAACTACCAAAAGGAAAGAGACAACGGACAACAGCTTCTTATTAAAAGATATTCCTATACGAGAACATGATAACATACAAAGCATCTTAATGATTATTTACAGTTGCAAGTATATTCTTATTTACAGAATAAGAGTATTTGCTTCTTAAGGATTTAACCCACTCTTTTTCTTTCATGTCCTGATAATCGGATGTCACACGTTTTTTGTCATCAGAATAAATTTCTGGTGCATTCTTCATAGAACCTACAACATCATAATACGAAAGATTGATATTCACCTTTGGAGCAGGTTTGCCAAAGACTTTGTGATCAACTCGTGCATCATCACCTTCTTTGAATACACCATATTTGACAACCAATTGTTTCATAATACCCTGGCCCAGCTCTTTCTTTAGAGCTTTTACTGCATCTTCCCGATTATCAAATGGCTTGACTATTTTTACAGCTTTTTCCAAATTAACCTTCCTTTTAGAAAATATCAGGAACCCCTTGAACCTGGGAGACGACCAAGTATAATTCTTTTTATTTTTCTTGAAAAATTTCTCCACACCTGCAACATCCATAGCAGCAGGTTGCCATACTAATCTGTTCACAGCTTCATAAAGAAGCAGTCCGTCACGATATTCTCTTATAAGATTCTTTACGTCAGGATTGTCAGCCGAAGCCTTTTCAATGAGTCTGTCAATGACCTGTTCCTTATCTAAAGATCCATTTGATTCTTGAATAAGTTTTCTAAGTCCAACTTCCTTGGCCTTACTTTCAATGCCACGAGATTTCCAGATTCTCACAATCTCTGGTTTACGCTCTTCATATGATTCCAAAGGTTTTCTTTCATGCATTTTAATAATGTGGTATCCAGCAGTTGACAAAAATGGACTGGAGATTTCACCTGGATGCATGGAATAAACTTTCTTGGTAAAATCTGGCAAATCAGATTTCGGTCCCAACCAAGGCAACAACCCGCCCTTTGAAGAGGAGGATTTGTCTTCGGAGTATTTTTTTGCCAACTCACCAAAATCCTCACCTGCTTTTACACATTGATAAAGAGAATCTATTTTTTGTTTCGCTTTGGAAATCACATCGTCATTCGCTTTCTGGGGAATTGCTATCATGATGTGCGACACGAGCAGAATATCACTATCACCAACAGATTTTTTGATATTGTCATAAGATGCCCTGGCTACAGAGTCAATATACATCGTATCAATAAGATAAGACTTCAACTGAGCATCACGATATTGCTCAAATTCATCCTTAAAAGTTGACAGCGTATCAAACTTATTATCAAGTGCAGCTTTGACCTTCAATTTATAATTTATAAATAAATCAACATACTCTTCAATTGCACGTTTATCATTTATCTTGCCTTCAACATTGTTCTTGTTGAAAGTATATTCAAACTCTGAACGGAGGATATTCTCACCGGCTATTTTCATTATAACAGGATCATTTGTCTGGGCTTTAATCTGCCCAAGAAACAATGCAACAAGTATAATGACAAAACATGTTTTATTCATACTGAGATTTATTTACTACTTGCAGGACTATAATTAGGAGCCTCACTCGTAATAGTGATGTCGTGAGGATGACTTTCCAAAATTCCCGAATTGGTTATTCTTGTAAACTTAGCTTGATGAAGGTTTTGTATTGTTTGTGCGCCACAATAACCCATTCCAGAGCGTAATCCACCTACCAACTGGTAAAGGACCTCTTGAACTGTACCTTTATATGGTACACGACCACTAATTCCCTCTGGAACCAATTTCTTTGTTTCAACTACTCCACTCTGGAAATAACGGTCCTTAGAGCCATTCTCCATGGCTTCCAAAGAACCCATGCCACGGTAAGTCTTGAATTTCCTGCCATTAAAGATAATCGTCTCACCTGGAGATTCTTCTGTTCCGGCAATAAGCGAACCTATCATCACACAGTCTCCACCAGCAGCCAAAGCTTTTACAACATCTCCAGAATATCTGAGACCTCCATCAGCAATCATCGGAACGCCCGAGCCTTTAATCGCGGAGGCAACATCATATATTGCAGACAATTGGGGAACACCTACACCTGCCACAACACGTGTAGTACAAATAGAACCAGGACCAATACCGACTTTGACCGCATCTGCTCCAGCTTTAACAAGCATTTTAGCGGCTTCGCCTGTAGCGATATTACCCACTACAATATCAACATCAGTAAAACGTTTCCTGGCTTCTTTTAATTTCTCTAAAACAAATTTTGAATGACCGTGAGCAGTATCGATGACAAAAGCATCGGCACCAGCCTTAATCAAGGCTTCCATTCTGTCTAAGGTATCATCAGTAACTCCAACACCTGCAGCAACCCTAAGTCTGCCTTTTGAATCTTTGCATGCTATCGGCTTATCCTTGGCCTTAGTAATATCCTTATAGGTAATCAAGCCTATAAGTTTGTTTTCTTTATCAACAACAGGTAATTTCTCAATTCTGTTTTCTTGCAGAATCAAAGAGGCATTTGCCAAATCAGTCTGCTGGTGTGTTGTTACAAGATTCTCAGAAGTCATCACTTCATCGATATCCTTATCCATATTCTGCTCAAAGCGCAAATCTCGGTTGGTAACGATACCTACCAAATGATTTTCCTCATCTACGACGGGTATACCACCTATGCGGTATTCGTTCATTAAAAAGAGAGCATCCCTTACTTTGGAGCCACGTTTAATGGTTACAGGGTCGTAAATCATACCATTCTCTGCTCTTTTCACTATAGCTACCTGACGGGCTTGCTCTTCAATAGACATATTCTTATGGATTACACCGATACCACCCTCTCTTGCTATCGCTATTGCCATAGTGCTTTCGGTAACTGTATCCATAGCAGCTGATACAAAAGGAATATTCAGGCGGATATTCCGCGAGAAATTAGTAGACAAATCTACTGTGCGGGGTAAAACCTCAGAATAAGCGGGAACCAGAAGGACATCATCATATGTTAAACCTTCAGAAACGATTTTGTCTTTTACAAATGAACTCATACCAATAATTAGAATTTATTTGCACGCAAATTTACATTAATATTTCCAAAGGAGAGACATTCCAACCGCATTTTTACAAATATTCTAAGTAGTTTTAAGTATTATTGAGAATATAATGTCATCAAAAGAACACGGCCGACAACTAAAAATGTCAATTAGCCATGTCCGAAATAAATTTAATGCGCACCAAGCGGATTTCCTCTTCAGTATAATCAGCTCCCAATTCGTCAATTGCAGCATCAATAGAGTCTGTATCAGATTCCTTGAAATAATCACAGATTTCCTTAATACGGTCTTCGTCCATGATTTCATTAAGGAAATAATCAATATGTATCTTCGTGCCAGAATACACTATAGTCTCTATTTCATCCAACAACTCATCAAATTCAACACCATTTGCACTGGCAATGTCTTCCAGATCAACTTTTCTGTCAATGTTCTGGATAATATTTACTTTCAGTTTCGATTTGTTAGCAACAGTTCGTACTCGGAAATCTGCCGGACGCTCGATATCATTTTCCTCACAATGTCGTTTAATCAACTCGCAGAATTCTTTACCATACTTACTGGCTTTACCCTGTCCTACGCCGGGAACATTTTTCAATTCATCAATAGAGATAGGATACATTGATGCCATCGCCTCCAATGAAGGATCCTGAAAAATCACATACGGTGGCAAATTATATTTCTTTGAAAGTTCCTTACGTAATTCTTTCAACATCTGATACAATATTGGGTCAACTGCAGATGCACCTCCAGATGGAATATTCTCAACAGCCTCCTCGTCATTAAAATCACGATCCTCGGTAATCGTGAAAGAGACGGGATTCTTCTGAAAATCATGTCCCTTCTGAGTTACCTTGATGGCTCCAGAGTTTTCAATATCTCTCATGAGATAACCGGCAACGCAAGCCTGCCGAATAACTGTGTTCCACACTGAAGCCTCACTCGATTCTCCTTCACCAAAGGTTTCAAGTTTCTGATGACCTTGAGAACGTATGGCATCCGTTTCCTTACCTATAATAATATCTTTGATATAATCTTCACCATAATTCTCATTTATGGCAAGAACTGTTTCAATAACAGTCAATAACTCTTCTTTAGCTTCCACTTGTTTTCTAGGATTTAAGCAATTATCACAATTACCACAATTACAGGAATCATATTCTTCGCCAAAATAATGAAGAAGCAATTTCCTGCGGCAGAGCGATGACTCTGCATAGCAGACTGTTTCCTGTAAGAGCTGTTTTGCTATTTTTTGTTCATTAAGAGGCTTATCCTCAATGAATTTTTCTAATTTTAGTAAATCTTTATTTGAATAAAAGGCGATACATTTTCCCTCACCTCCATCTCTTCCGGCACGTCCGGTTTCTTGATAATAACCCTCAAGACTTTTCGGGAAATCGTAATGAATAACAAAACGCACGTCAGGTTTGTCAATACCCATACCAAATGCTATGGTAGCAACAATAACATCAATACGTTCCATGATGAAATCATCTTGTGCTTGCGTTCTGGAAGCCGCATCCATACCAGCATGATACGCTGCGGCCTTTATTTCGTTAGCCACCAAAACTTCAGACAACATTTCAACTTCCCTACGACTCAAGCAATATACAATACCGCTTTTCCCTTCGTTAGCTTTAATAAACCTTACCAAATCAGCTAGCACTCTTTGAGTTTTGGGACGGATTTCATAATATAAATTTGGCCTGTTAAAAGAACTTTTATAGTCAATGGCTTTCAAAATTCCTAAATTCTTCTTGATATCAGTCCTTACTTTATCGGTAGCGGTAGCTGTTAAAGCAATTATAGGCGCCCTGTAAATCTTGTCTATCGTCGGACGAATATTTCTATATTCTACCCTGAAATCATGTCCCCACTCTGAAATACAATGCGCCTCGTCAATGGCATAGAAAGAAATCTTTATTTGTCTGAAAAAGTCCCAATTCTCTACTCGAGTAAAAGTTTCAGGGGCGAGGTAAAGCATTTTCGTCGTGCCAGACAGCACATCATCCTTTACCTTCTCCAACTCAAACTTACCCAATGTTGAATTCATAAAATGGGCAATGCTCTCGTCTTCTGAAAGTGCTCGGATCATGTCTACTTGATTCTTCATCAATGCTATCAACGGAGATATAACAATAGCTGTTCCATCAAGCATCAGAGCAGGCAATTGGTAACATAGCGACTTCCCTCCTCCCGTAGGCATCAACACAAAGGAGTCCTGACCGCCCAAGACATTCTTGACGATAGACTCTTGATCTCCCTTGAATGTATCAAAGCCGAAGTATTTTTTCAGGGCATCAACTAAGTTTTCCTTTTCTTTCATATGACATGCAAATGCAAGTACTTGAATTCAGAAGTCCTCACATAACACAAAGTTATAAACAAAAAGAAATAAAAACCCAAATATTTTGGTAAAAAAAATCAAACTTTGTGATTTTTTTACAAGATGACTGATTTAAGATGCTCCCGGGCATATTTTTCAGTCACGACAAATGTGCGCTTTGCTGATGAAGGAAGTGTGAACATGGCGTTTGTCATGATTGATTCCATGATTGACCGGAGTCCGCGAGCACCAAGTTTGCATTCTAATGCCTTATCAACAATTAATTCTAAAGCAGAATCATCAAACGACAACTTAATACCATCCATTTCGAGCAACTTTGTATATTGTTTCACAATTGAGTTTTTGGGCTCAAACAATATTTTCCTCAAAGCCTCCCTGTCAAGCGGATCAAGAGCACAAAGAACAGGCAAACGACCTATCATTTCTGGAATAAGCCCATAGCTCTTTAAATCTTGAGGTTGTATGTATTGCATTAAATTGTTCTTGTCAACCCTGGATTTCTTTGTCACACTGTCAAACCCTATTACATGTGTGTTCAGACGCTGGGCAATATTACGCTCAATACCATCAAAAGCACCTCCGCAAATAAATAGGATTTGCCTAGTGTCAACCTTGACGAAATCTTGTTCCGGATGCTTGCGTCCTCCTTTGGGCGGCACATTAACGATAGAACCTTCCAGCAACTTCAAGAGGGATTGCTGAACCCCTTCGCCACCCACATCTTTTGTCAGAGAAGGATTATCTTGCTTACGGGTAATCTTATCGATTTCATCTATAAAAACAATGCCTCTCTGTGCCTGAGAAACATCATAATTAGCCTCTTGAAGCAAACGTGACAATATTGACTCCACATCCTCCCCGACATATCCTGCTTCAGTAAAAACGGTAGCATCTACAATGGTAAACGGCACTTGTAACATCTTGGCGATAGAACGTGCAAGCAGAGTCTTTCCTGTTCCTGTCGCACCCACCATGATGATATTGGATTTATCAATCTCGACTGAGTTGTCATCTTGAGACTGACTTAGACGTTTGTAATGGTTATATACAGCGACAGACAAACAAATCTTCGCATAATCCTGACCTATAACATACTGGTCAAGAAAAGCCTTTATCTCTTGAGGTTTCGGTACAGACTTGTAGTTTGGAATTTCTGATGTTGTGGTATTTATTGCATCATTAACAACAAGATATGCCTGTTTGGCACATTCGTCACAAATCATGCCGTAAAGACCTTTGAGAAGTATATTGACTTCATTTCTTTTACGTCCGCAAAAGGAACAAACTTCTTTTGGACTATTTGCCATAAATTTATGATTTACTACGTAATTGTATACGGTCAACCATTCCATAGTCGCATGCCTCTTGCGCCGTCATCCAATAATCACGATCACAATCAGCATAGACAACGTCAAAATCCTTGTGTGCGTGCGTTGCTATTATCTGAGTCAATTCTACTTTCAGTTTCTGTATTTCACGGGCAGTAATTTCTATATCAGATGCTTGTCCCTGAATGCCACCTAGCGGTTGGTGAATCATCACCCTGCTATGCTGTAAAACAGAACGTTTTCCTTCTTTTCCAGCTACAAGCAACACAGCAGCCATAGAAGCAGCCATACCTGTACACATCGTAACGATATCGCTCTCAACAAACTGCATAGTGTCATAAATACCCAAGCCAGCACTTACAGAACCACCAGGAGAATTTATATAAAGTGAAATATCTTTACCAGGATCTACAGAATCCAGATAAAGCAATTGTGCTTGAAGGGTATTTGCAGTATAGTCATCGATCGGCGTGCCGAGAAAAATCACCCTGTCCATCATCAGTCTGGAGAAAACGTCCATTTGAGTAACATTCAACCGACGCTCCTCAAGGATATAAGGATTCAGATATGTGTTTTGTGCCTTGATGACATCATCTAAGACCATACTATTAATACCCAGATGACGTGTGGCAAATTTTTCAAAATCGTTCATAGAATCACTTCGTTTCAAACATTGCGTTAAAATCCTTTATGGAGATCTTTTTCTTTTGCAATTTAACAGTAGCTTTGATTGCCTTCGTCAGTTCAATGTCAATAGCACGACTGAGAAGGCGTTGGAATTGCTTCTCGTCTTTCAGCATCTCATTGGCATAATTCTCCAGATACTCATCGGGAACATTATTGAGACCATACTGAGCAAACTGGCTCTTTGCAACCAGCTTGGCAGCATTTTTCATCTGTTCGTCTTCAATTTTAACATTGAGCTGCTCAACCAGTTTGGAACAAATCAATGCCCATTCGCGGTCGACAAGAATATTGGCAAAATCTTTTTCGATGTTTGCCTTCTGTTCCTCGTTATCAGCATTGAGAATCATCTCACGCTTCATTATTTCTTCCGGGAACTTCACTGTACCGACTTTTTTCAGGCAGTAGTCCTTCACATCAAGTATGAATTTATAGTTACTATCCTCAACATATACATTCTCCATGTCAGACTTAATGTGACTACGGAACTCTTCCTCTGTCTTGACAGTATCCTTACCATAAACCATGTCAAATAATTCTTGATTGAGCTCTGCAAGTTTCATTCTTGAAATACTTGTAATCTCATATTTGAAGTCGCCCTTATGGTTCTCTATTTCTTCTTTCTTTATTTTCAAAAGAGAGGATATCTCTGCCTCTTTGCCATTATACGCCTTTGAGACATTAAATACAATATCACCTTTAGTGGCACCGGCAAATTTCTTCTTCTGAGTTTCGTTAGTGAAATATTTTGGCATTATGCTGACGTTCTCTACTTTGAGACCACCTTCTTTAACCACATTCTTCTTCTCCATCTCAACAAGGTTGCCACGAAGCATATCACCATCCTCATAGGCCTCTACCTCTTCAAACTTGCCGTTACGACGGCGGTAGGAATCAACCTGAGTATTGACTTGTTCTTCGTCAACATCTATGTCGTAATATACAATTTTGTCTTTCTCGGTCAGTTCTATTTTTATTTCTGGAGTAAAACCCAGATCAAAATGCATTTCAAAATCTTCCGCATTCTCAACATCAATCTTAGTTTCATTCTCTGAGGTAAGCGGGGATGTAATCAGATTGAGGTTCTGTTCCTTTATATAATTATTGATGCCTTCAGAAATTGTTTTCTGTAACTCTTCTGCCTTAACCTCCATTCCATACATCTTCTGTATCAGTCCCATTGGAACCATACCCGGACGGAATCCTGGCATTTTGGCTTGCTGCTTGATTTTCTTCAAAGACTTTTGAACCTTCTCCTCATAATCACTTTTTACTACTTTGACAATTAATTTTCCACTAATCTCATCAACCTTTTGTAATGAAATATCCATAATATTTGATTTGTATTATTATTTCTACTTAAAAATTGCGTGCAAAGATAACAATTTATTTTGTAATAATAAGATAAACTCCTATTTATTCGGCGCCAAAATGCATCACAGTAGTCTCTTGGTAGTCAGCGTCATTCATTCACTTCCAAGATTTCACCATCATATCCGAAACTAACATGAGCAGGCAGATATTGCTCACTGTCGGCATGAAGCCCGGCAGAGTGTGCAAGATGAACAATTCTAACCACAGGAACTTCCAGCATTGTGGCTAACTCCACAGCTTCTTCTATGGTTTGATGCGTAGGATGAGGCTGATGTCTCAATCCGTTTATCACCAGACATTCCAAGCCAGACAGCAGTCCCAAATTCTCCTTATCTATCGTTTTCATGTCAGTTATAAAGGCAAACTTGCCAATTCTATATCCTAATATTGGCATATCACCATGCATCACCTCTATTGGAAGTATTTCCAAAGAGTTCCTGTTTTCTAATGTTGGCAAAACAAAAGGTTTCCCCTTTTCTATGGAATTTAATCTGATATGTGGTACACGAGGTCTGTTCAACTCCTCAAAACAATAAGGCATCTGATGTCTCACTACATCCAAAGTACGCTTGAGAGCATAGATATCTACCATTCTTGAAGTAGTAAATGGACGCAAATCATCCAAACCACCTATATGGTCATAATGTTCATGAGTTATCAGCACTGCGTCAATTGGCATGAATGATTGTGTCAGCATCTGTTGTCGGAAATCTGGACCGCAATCTATAAGTATCCTATACCCTTTTGTCTCTACCAGGATAGAGGTGCGCATGCGCTTATCCCTAACGTCAGCCGATTGACAGACTTCACACTCGCAACCTATTTCCGGGATACCGCTACTCGTCCCTGTACCCAATAGCGTAATTCTCATGTTTTGAGATTAACTTTTCAGTTTATACATCAACCAGCCCTTCTCTTCATGATAACGGAAGAAAAGCAATGACAGAAAACCATTTGAAGAACCCTCAAGAGCAACCATACGATGTTTTTTGTTCTCCACCTTTTGGCCATAATTCACATTATAAAACCTGTCTTGTGGGAGTTCTGGGCGGAAGGAAAACCATTGTTCTGCCTCTATTGTTCCCGACAGTGTTTCAAATTCATCGTCTGGATCTGCCATGGAAATTTCAATATTGGACACCAAATGGGCAGCCTGATATATTGAATCAGAAACAAACCGTTCAAAAAACAACACAAAATCACGATCATAATAATCGTCAATATGTTCTTCCCATATTTTCCTCAACATCCATTGTCCCTTGAGTCTAGAGAAATAATAGTTCTTGACAACTTCACTAATCATATCAAGATACTCTATTGTTACCTCTGACACTTCCTGACTCTTTTCCAAATCCAATGAAGACTCTTTGTCAAAAAAAACGGTATAATACTCATCACGGGTATACAATCTGTTATAACGCCATTGGGAGCGTGTAATCATCGTCTGCTTTCCGTTTTTCTCATAAACCAAAGGAAAAGCAATCCTCTCCATCTGATAGTGTGGATTGGATGTAAAAGAATATATAAAATCATTGAAATAAACATCCGCTTTCAATGGTACTGCCTCAAACTTTGTTGAATCGACCATAGTCGAGTCTTTCCCTCCTATTGTGTCCTGGCAGACAGCTGAGCTATCTGCCTGACTCTGAGAAACACGAGATTTCTGACAAGACAGGAAGGTTACACCCTGAAACATCAGTGTAAATAACAATAAAGCATATTTTACCCGAATCACTGTCTTCTCTACAATTTTTGGTGCAAAATTAACATCTTTTTTATTTTATGCAAACTCTATCTGCATATATTTTCAGCCTATCATATATACCCATATTGTAATTTGCTCTATAGTCTTTTCCAAAAGCATCTAATGGGGCATTAGTGTGATTCTGTATAAAAAAACACCATTTCTACTTTTAAATCACATCTTTATTCGTAAATTTGTTACAAAATAATAGAACACAACTATGAAACACTTTATTACTTTGTTTTTCTGTTTTGGCCTTAGCGTTGCCTGCTATTCCCAGCCAAAACAACAACAGACATCTCTACATTACCCTTATCGTCCTGTGCCATTTACTCAGGTAAAAGTCAATGACGGACTATGGCTGGATAAAATCAAGAAAAACTCAGAGATTACCATACCCATTTCTCTTTATCAAAGTTTAATAACAGGACGCATCCAACATTTCTACCAGGCAGCCCACCCTAGCGACACGATAAAACCCCAAGGAAAATATTACGATGACAGCGACGTGTTTAAAATCATTGAAGGCATCGGATATTCTTTACAGACATTCCCTAATAGTAAGCTGGAAAACTATACAGACAGCATCATCGATTTAATAGAAGCCGCCCAGGAAGCTGACGGCTATCTTTATACTTTCCGCACAATGAACCCCAAGCATCCTACTTCCAAGACAGTAGGTACAGAGCGATGGAAAAATGTTGAAAGAGGTAGCCATGAACTGTATAATCAAGGACATCTGATTGAAGGTGCCATCGCATATTATCAGGCAACTGGGAAGGACAAACTGCTGAAGGTAGCCATCAAGAGTGCCGACTGCATATGCAGGGCAATAGGACCAGGTGAAAACCAGCTGAAGATTGTTCCCGGTCATGAAGAACTAGAATTAGCGTTATGCAAACTTTACCTTGTCACCGGAGACAAAAAATATCTTGATGAAGCATTGTTCTTTATTGACATGCGCGGAAAAACAGAGGTAAAATCTGAATATACCCAGAGCGACAAGCCCTTATTGGAACAGACAACAGCAATAGGCCATGCAGTAAGGGCCATGTACCTTTATTGTGGTGCCGTCGATGTAGCAGCGTTGACAAACAACAGAGAGTACATTGAGGCCATTGACCGCATTTGGGATGACCTTGTCAGACATCAACTATACCTGACGGGCGGTATTGGTTCCAGTCGCAAAGGTGAGGCTTTCGGTCTGCCCTACAACTTGATCAACAAAGAAGCTTATAACGAGACTTGTGCATCAATAGGTCTGGTATTCCTCAACCAGCGCCTATTTCAACTACATGGCGATGCTAAATACATTGACGTCTTAGAGCGTACATTGTACAACGCCCTTTTAGCTGGCGTAAGCCTGACTGGTGACCATTTCTTCTACCCTAACCCCTTGGCATCCGACGGCGGTTACCTGCGCAGCCCATGGTTCGGAACGGCATGCTGCCCGAGCAACATCTGTCGTTTCATGCCGTCACTTCCAGGATATATCTATGCAGTTAACGGACGGGACCTTTATGTCAATATGTTTCTCCCCAACAATGCTTCTTTAGATATCAACGGCAAGAAAGTAGAACTTGCACAACAAACAAAATATCCGTGGGAAGGCGATATCCTTCTTGAGGTAAAAAAGAACCAAGCTGGCATCTTTGCCATGAAAATACGCATCCCAGGATGGGCGCTAGGTCAAGTCGTTCCAAGTCAGCTATATTCTTTCTCCGACAACCAAAAGCCGCAATACGCCATCACTGTAAACAATCAGCCAGTACAAAGTAGTATTGACAAGGGATACTTTACAATAGAACGCAAATGGCGCACAGGGGACAAAATCAACATCCATTTCGATATCCCAGTACGCTCCATAGTTGCTAACGAGAAATTGAAAGAAGACAATGGCCTGGTTGCTTTCCAGCGAGGCCCAATTGTCTATTGTGCGGAATCAATTGATAATCCTGATTTCAACAACTTCCTTCTCCCTTATACTCCAGAGTGGGACATCCGTTACGATGCGACAAAATTAGACGGTATTACCGAATTGATCACAACAGCCCAACAGTTTAACTACGACCAACAGGGTTTCATCACAACATCGAAGCGTAGTCTGACACTTATTCCTTATTACAGCTGGTCAAACCGTGGTGACAGCAAAATGGCCGTCTGGCTGCCCTGGAAAGTAGAGAAGGTAATAACAAAAGACAAATAACGCCTCTTTATTCTGGCCCTCATCTTTTATATCCTGCTATGTCTAATATATCCTCATCAATATGGTGCAAATGATATATTCAGACGATGTTGGATATTTTTTTCAAAAATAAATGAGAAAATATTTGGTGCGAATGAATAAAAGCAGTAATTTTGCACCCAGATTACGGCTCCTTAGCTCAACTGAATAGAGCATTTGACTACGGATCAAAAGGTTATAGGTTTGAATCCTATAGGAGTCACTCAGGAGGAATTTGATTCCTCCTTTTTTATTATCACTCCAAAGTAAGTGTCTGCAAGAAACCGGCGGAACAACTGCAAAAACATTTTTCTAATAGCTAAAAAACTCAGCGACATATCACATGCCACTGAGCTAAACATATATAAGGAAAAACAAACGGTTTCGACAAATTATCTATGCAAAGATACACAAAAAACATTATAAAACAAAAAGGCATCGCCATTTATCATGTTTTACTGATTATTGACAATTGTTTTTGCGTGGGAAAGTAGGTTTTTTGCAAAGAAAAGCATACTATCTGCAAATATAGCTCATAATTCGCTTTATTTCAAGCACCAAGAATTGTGCCCGTTTTTGCAGATTTTTGATTTTTAACTTCGATATTTGCAGATTATCGCCCGTTTTGTCCCCCATCTGTCCCCCGAAGTAACACTTTTTCTTCGAGGGAC
>ONKB01000051.1 GCA_900318305.1 uncultured Prevotellaceae bacterium
AGATAGTGCGCAAGGTGGAGGAGAAGGTGCAAGAAATTCCCGAGATGGAGAGCTTCGCCGTGGCCTGCGGCTACGGCATGATGTCGGGCTCGGGTTCCAACTACGCCACGATGATCATCCGCTTGAAAACGTGGGATGAGCGCGAGGGCTTCAACCATTACATCGACCTCGTCATCGGCCGTTTGTACTATGCCTGCAAGGAGATCAAAAACGTACAGGTAATGCCGTTCCAGTTGCCACAGGTGCCAGGCTACGGCTCGAACAACAGCGTAAACTTGGTGCTTCAGGACCTGAACGACGGTGACCTGTCGGAGTTTGCCCGCCAAGCCAACAACTTCCTGACGAAGCTGGGCGAGCGTCCCGAGATCAGCATGGCGATGACATCCTATTCCGAACGTTTTCCGAAGTATCAGGTCGAGGTCAATGCCGCCCAGTGCGACCGCGCCGGCGTATCGCCCGCTGCCGTGCTGCAGACGCTTGGTGCCTACTGCGGCGGTGCCTATGTAGGCAACTACAACCAGTTCGGCAAGGTCTACCGCATCATGGCCTGCGCCTCGCCCGAATACCGCCTCGACCCGACGTCGCTGAACAATATCTTCGTGAAGGTACGCGGTGGCAAGATGGCACCCATCTCCGAGTTTGTCACGCTTAAGGAAGTTGTAGGCACGTCGAACGTAGAACACTTCAACCTTTTCCAAAGCATCACCTGTTTCGTGCAGGCCGCCGGCGGCTACACTGAGGGTGACGCCCACAAGGTCATCGCCGAGGTGTTCAAGGAGACGATGCCCAACGGCTACAGCTACGAGTACAGCGGCATGTCGCGCGAACTTGAGGAGGCCGCTGGCTCGAATGCCACCGCCCTTATATATTTAATATGTGTAGTGCTTATCTACCTCATTCTCGCCTCGCTCTATAATTCGTGGTTCACGCCGTGGGCCGTGCTCTGCTCTGTGCCCTTCGGCCTGATGGGCGCCTTTGTCTTCGCCTACCTCGGCTCGCTGCTCCACCTGCCTGGCATGGACAACAACATCTACTTGCAGACGGGTGTCATCATGCTCATCGGCCTGTTGTCAAAGACGGCCATCCTCATCACTGAGTTCGCCTCTGAGCGTCGCGCCCAGGGTATGAGCATCATCGAGGCTGCCTTCGAGGCGTGCAAGGAACGTCTGCGCCCCATACTGATGACCGTCGTCACGATGATTGCGGGCATGATACCGCTCGTCATCGAGGGCGGTGCCGGAGCCAACGGCAACCGTGCCTTAGCCCTCGGTGTCATCGGCGGCATGACCATCGGCACCATCGCCCTGCTCTTCGTCGTCCCCGCATTCTTCATCGTGTTCCAGAAATTGCACGAAAAGTTCCAAGGGAGTGAAATAAAAGAATAACGCTGAGACATTATGAATATCAGACTACACACTCCAAAAAGCATGAAAAATGGTAGCGGAATAGCCTCATGGAAGCAGTTCATGCTGTCGCTACTGGCAACCACCATATCCATTGCGCTCACTTTCGGCACAGCCGCTGGTGTTGACTACAAAAAGAAACAGAAAGAGAAATATGAAATCGTAATGATGGTAATTTACGACATGTATAATTCACTTGTGGCGCTGGAGAAGGCCGACTCCATGATTTGCCAGTCGATACAGCTTCAGCGACAGATTGCAGAAGACACCACCTTGTTCGACACCATGAAGTTCCAGCTAGGCATGCTGTTACCAAAACCTCAATTCACCGAGACAACAGAGAAAATCTTCTCGTCAAACATTGAAACCATCAACACTGTAGGTAACGTATTTTTCACCGAGTATGTAGCGGAGTTCTATCAGGATCGCCAATATTATAAAACGATTATCTGTGATTCTATCTACAAGAATGTTTCCAGCAATTATTCCTTCACCACTTTGAAGGGGTGTCTTAACTTCGACTATTCCATGTATGCACTGCTTAGCAGTAGTTTACTTGACACTATGTGGAAACTGTACGAACGATGCAAACAGATTATGGACATCAGCGACAAAAAAATTGAAGTTTATCAGATGAAACGGAAACAGATGGAAGCAGGCATGACTGAAAAAACGGTCACAAGGAGATTGACAATGCATGAAATCGTACAGCTTCAAGAGAAGATAGAAAACGCCAAGAAGAAAATAACACAGGAATAGAGCAACAAGACAAAAAAACATCTATACAATTAAATATGAGAAGAAACATCATTATAATCCTTACTGCCAGCCTGACATTCACAAGCTGCGGTCTGTACAACAAGTACGAACAGAAGAGTGAGGTACCCGCCAATGCTTTCGGCAGTTCACAGGACATACTGAAGTCCGCAAACGATACATCGCTGGCCCAGATGTCGTGGCGTGAATTTTTCACCGACCCATTGCTGCAACAACTCATCGAGCAGGTTCTGGAAAACAATACCGATCTGAATTCCGCCCGCATCGCCGTTGAGAAAAGCGAGGCTGCACTGAAAATGGCCAAGATGGCTTACCTGCCATCGCTTTATCTCTCACCCCAGGGCACGCTTGCCAAATTCGACAACAACCCATGGTCAAAGACCTACAACCTACCACTTCAACTGTCAATGGACGTTGACGTGTTCGGTTCAATCACCAACAAGAAACGCGCTTCAAAAGCCGCACTTCTGCAAGCTCAGGCTTACGAGGAAATTGTCCGCGCCAATCTTATTTCAACTACAGCTCAACAGTATTACATGTTGCAGCTACTTGATCGTCAGTTGGAAATTCTCCATCAGACCGACAGTCTATGGAACACCTCTCTTGAAACACAGAAATCCCTTTGGGAAAATGGCAAGTCGTACTCCACCGCCGTCAACCAGATGGAGTCATCTTACCTAAACGTAAAGACCCAGATTGTTGATACGCGCCGAAATATCCGTGCCACAGAGAACGTTATATGTCGTCTGCTCTCTATCGCCCCGCAACACATTGAACATGAGAAATGGGGCTATTCTGCTAAGGCGAACCATCCTGACTCGGAGACAGGCCAGCGCATGTTTGATACCCATTTCCTGAAGATAGGCGTACCTGCCACCCTTCTTGAATTGCGTCCAGATATCCGCATGGCCAACCATGCCATGGAGGAAGCTTTCTACAACACACAAGCTGCCCGTGCAGCCTTCTTCCCAGGCATTACCCTCAACGGTGCTGCAGGCTGGACCAATTCAGCCGGCTCGGCCGTCATTAACCCTGGCAAACTGCTACTCAATGCCATCGGCCAACTCACACAACCCATTTTTGCCCGTGGTAAACTGAAGGGCAACCTCAAAATATCGAAACTCACAGAGAAGGACCTTCAGAAGAAATATGTCCAAGCTGTCATTGATGCTGGCAACCAGGTAAACGAGGCTATGGCAGACTGTCAGGCTGCCCGCGAGAAGCACCAGTACTATCATCGTCAGGTACAAGTTCTCTACGATGCCTATATCGGTACCCATGAACTGATGGACAGCGGCAAAGCCAACTACCTTGAAGTGCTTACCGCCCAAGAGTCGCTCCTTAACTCGCAACTCTCTGAGGCTTCTAATATGTACAAAGGTGCCCAAGCTGTCATTGCACTCTACATCGCCCTAGGCGGTGGGACAAAGTAATCAACAACAATGTTTTTCCTGACAGTTGCTGGTGAAAACAGCCGAACACACTCTCCGACAAAGACATCGTCAATACAACCGACTCAAACATATTTAAATACACTGCAATGGAGATAATGCTGGTATCATCTGGCATACAATAGAGGAAAGAGGCAACCTCAACATTGTGCAGCTACAGAAAGAAAACCAGACACATCATGCTGGAGACGTTCACTGCTATCGGTTGGCTGCCCGCGAGTATAAAACAGTTATAGTAAGGCCGACGACATCCCTTCTGTCGGTTTCTGTCAAGAAAGAGATAAACAAAATTATACATATATGAAACTTAAAGCAGACTATGCCAATATTCCCCAATGGAGAGTTCTCACCGTGAAAGCCACATTGCCAGAAGAGTTGAAATGTCTGGACGAGATAAGCCATAACATGTGGTGGGTATGGAACTACGAAGCACGCAACCTGTTTCGTGACCTCGCTCCTCAAATATATGAAGAAGTAAAACACAATCCCGTCATGCTGCTTGAGCGTCTGTCATATAAACACAAGGAAGAAATCATGAACGACAAGGCTCTCATGAAACGTATCAAAGACATCTATACTTCATTCCGCACCTACATGGACGTGAAGCCAGACCACAGCCGGCCTTCAGTGGCATACTTTTGCATGGAGTACGGCATTCACTCAGCCTTGAAAATATACAGTGGCGGTTTGGGAATGCTAGCTGGTGACTATGTGAAGGAGGCCAGCGATTCGAACGTTGACCTGTGTGCCGTAGGATTCCTCTACCGCTTCGGCTACTTCACCCAGAGCCTGACCATGGACGGTCAGCAAATTGCCAACTACGAAGCCCAGAACTTTGCATCGCTGCCTATTGAGCGCCAGCTGGACGCCGACGGCAACCCGATGGCCATCAACGTTCCCTACAACAACTATTGGGTGCATGCCTATGTGTGGCGCGTCAACGTGGGACGTGTGAAACTCTATCTATTGGACACCGACAACGAGATGAACTCGGAGTATGACAAGCCCATCACCCACAGCCTGTATGGTGGTGACTGGGAAAACCGCCTGAAACAGGAAATCCTACTCGGCATTGGCGGTATACTGCTGCTCAAGAAACTGGGCATCAAGAAAGACATCTATCATTGCAACGAGGGTCATGCCGCCTTCTGCAACCTCCAGCGCCTGTGCGACTATATCGAGGAAGGACTGACATTCAACCAAGCTATGGAACTGGTGCGTGCCTCCTCGCTGTACACCGTCCACACACCCGTACCTGCTGGCCACGACTATTTTGATGAGGGATTGTTTAGCAAGTACATGGGACACTATCCAGCAAAATTGGGTATCACATGGGACGAATTCATCGGTATGGGGCGCACCAACCCTGAAGACCACAACGAAAAATTCTGCATGAGCACCTTTGCCTGCAACACATGTCAGGAAGTCAATGGCGTTTCCTGGCTGCATGGTGAGGTTTCAAAGAAAATGTTCAACAATATCTGGGCAGGCTATTATCCCGAGGAAAGCCATGTAGGATATGTCACTAATGGTGTTCATTTCCCCACCTGGTGTGCCACTGAGTGGCGACAGATATATGCAAAATACTTTGATACGAATCACCTGAGCGATCAGTCGAATGAGGATATCTGGCATGGCATCTATAACTGTCCCGACGAGGAAATATGGGAAACCCGCCAGACATTGAAGAAGAAGCTCTTCCAATATGTGGCCGAACAGTATAAGGAGACATGGCTGAAGAATCAGGGTGATCCGCAACGTCTGGTCAAGCTTGTTGAAAATTTTAATCCTAATGCATTAGTAGTTGGCTTCTGCCGTCGCTTTGCCACCTACAAGCGCGCCCACCTGCTGCTGACTGACTTGGAACGTCTGAGCCGCATTGTCAACAACCCCGAGCGTCCCGTCATCTTCTTGTTTGCGGGGAAGGCTCACCCCGCCGACGGTGCCGGACAGGGACTTATCAAACAAATCTATGAAGTATCTCAACGTCCCGAGTTTCAGGCTAAAATTATTTTCGTGGAAGACTACGATTTCCTGCTGGCTCGCCGCCTTGTCAGCGGCGTAGATATCTGGATGAACACTCCGACCCGTCCCATGGAAGCTAGCGGTACCTCAGGCGAGAAAGCCGAGATGAATGGTGTGGTCAACCTCAGTGTGAAAGACGGCTGGTGGCTGGAGGGTTATCGTGAAGGCGCAGGATGGGCCCTGACAGAGAACCGCACCTACAAAAACCAGGAATACCAGGATCGTATTGATGCTGCTACAATCTATTCCCTCTTAGAGCACGAAATCATACCTCTATATTATGACAGAGACAGCAAGGGTATCTCAAAAGGCTGGATTAAGGTCATCAAAAACTCCATCGCCCTTATCGCTCCGCACTATACTATGAAGAGACAACTCGATGACTACTACAGCAAGTTCTATGTGAAAGAGGCCAAGCGCTTCAAGGAGCTGTCAAAGGACAATTACCGTCTGGCCAAGGAAATTGCCCAGTGGAAGGAAACCATAGCCGGGCGATGGGATGACATCAAAGTAGTCAGTGCAGAGTGGAATTACCCGGCAACAGAAGGAAAAACCGGTCAAAAGTACCATCTGAAATATGTCATCAATGAACAGGGTCTTGACGATGCTGTAGGCCTGGAGAAAGTCAACATCCTCATCAACGAGGAAGGTACGGAACATGTATTCAGTGTTGAGCCGCTTAACGTAACAGGCCGCCAAGGCAACAACTACGTCTTTGAGGCTACGATAACGCCTCAGCAGGCTGGCCAGTACAAGAGTGCCGTCCGCATGTATCCGAAAAACAAAAACTTACCCCATCGTCAGGACTTCTGCTATGTGAAATGGCTGGAACTGCCTCAATAATAATTCTTTTAAACTGTATTTTCCTAAAAAGCATCAATGTGAGAAACCATATCATCATTCTGTTTGCCATGATTACGATGACGGCATCGTCACATCAAGGCGTGAATTTGTTATATCAGAGGCCTTGCGCCGACAAAATTTCACAGACACATCTCTTCGCTGAGAGTCCTGATTTCAGTCTTGCTGGATTCAGCCTCAGCGACCTCCTTGAAGATGTCAATATCGGAGACCTTAGCATCGGCAAGCTGTTATCTCTGACAAAACTATACAGCGAACTAAGAGATGACAAAAGTCTCAGCCATGCTACCGACAAGTTTGTCAAGACACTGAAAACACATAACTCCAAGAAAATTAAGAAGGCTGGAAAGACTTTCAGAAAAAGTATCACAAAATCCTGCAACAGATATTTCAAGCGACTTGCCAAGGATGCACGAACGGCAGAGAAGAATCTTGATTACAGGGATGCCTGCGAGAAATATAAAACCATCAATGAGATGTATGATGCCCTGAGGATTCTCCTACCCGATTTAAAGAACTATTATCAAGACAAGTTGTCGGAAATGAAAAAGAAAACCTCATAGTTTTTGTTTGTAAGTGCTTTTTATTAACTTTGTTCGTAATCCGATTTTTCCGTTAAAGACATGCTTGAAAAAGAAATAACATTTGATCGTTTTGTACGTGGCCTCCTCATACTTCTGGGTGTGGCTGCTGCCATTGTCGCCATCAGCTATCTGAGCAGTGTGCTTGTTCCATTCTTTGTGGCATGGTTTCTGGCTTACCTGCTGTTTCCGGTAGTCAAGTTCTTCCAGAACAAACTGCATCTGCGCTTCCGCATACTGGCCATCATTGCCACACTTGTGCTACTAACCGGCATCATCTACGGACTGGTCGCCATCAGTCTGCCATCCATCAACCATGAGGTGGACCAGTTCAGGGAAGCTGTTGAACGCTTTGTCAAAAACGGCGCATCTGAGAACAAGAGCATCCCACAGCAAGTGCAGCGGTTCATAGAGCGAAATGCCAAGACCATACAGCTGGACCAATACCTGAATCAGGAGAATATCATCAATGCCGTCAAGGAAATCGCTCCGAGAATTTGGGACGTAATCTACCGAACCGCTGCCATCGTCCTTACCGTCATCGGGTCTTTCATCGGATTGCTCTATTTCTTCTTCATCCTTGTAGATTACGAGAAACTTTATAATGGCATTCTCCATGCCTTTCCTGACAAACAGAGAGGATTCGTCACCACTTTGATGGAAGACCTTTCTGATGGTATGAACAACTACTTCCGCGGGCAGGCACTCATCAGCCTTTGTGTCGGCATACTCTTCTGTATAGGATTCCTGATTATAGGATTTCCCCTGGCTATCCCTCTGGGCATAGCTATCGGCCTGATGAGTCTCATCCCCTATCTCCATGCATTAGGACTGGTGCCGATATTGATATTAAGCTTCATGAAAGCAGCTGACACTGGTCAGAATTTCTGGATCATCCTGACCTCTGCCCTCGCTGTCTTTCTTGTAGTGCAGGTCATAGAGGACATGGTACTCACCCCACGCATCATGGGTAAAGCGATGTCACTGCCTCCTTTCCTCATTCTGCTGGCTCTGTCTGTATGGGGCTACATGCTGGGAATCATAGGCATGATTATCGCATTGCCTGTGACAACATTAATCATCTCATATTATAAGCGTTACGTCGTCAAAGAAGTTAGAGAAGAAACACCTGACAAGAAAAAAGCCTAAAATATTTTGGTCATTACAACCAAAAGCAGTACTTTTGTACCCGCTAATGTAAAAATGAGGCGATCCGCTAGCTCAGCTGGTAGAGCACAACACTTTTAATGTTGGGGTCTTGGGTTCGAGCCCCAAGCGGATCACTAAGAGAAAAAGTCCCGCAAAGAAAATACCTTGCGGGACTCTTTTTATTTCATTACTTTCTTTGTCGTGCCGTCCTTGTGGCGGATGATGTTCAGGCCTTTTTAGCCGCAGGAATCTTCCTGCCGTCTATGGAGAAAACACCCTCCGGCTGCGGCTCCTTCACGGTTGCGGTCTTTATGCCCGACGGGTCGTATGCAGATATCATGCTGCCGAAGCAATCCCATGGCCAGGTCGTGGCATATTCCTCTATGCAGTCTAGGGGAACATATAGTCTCGTCCCCTTAATGGCACGAGATCATTTCGCCTGTCATTTTAAAGTCATTTGGCCTGTCCCAAGATTTGCCTTTGTCCCAAAATGGACAAAATCGCAGGCGG
>ONKB01000053.1 GCA_900318305.1 uncultured Prevotellaceae bacterium
GACGGTTATAGTCAAATATTCTATAAGTCCAGTCAGAGGTCTGTTGCACTTCCGCCAACAAGATTCCCGAGCAAATAGCATGGACACGGCCGGCAGGAATAAAGAAGACATCGCCAGCTTTAACTTTATGTTTTGCCAACACCTCACAGATAGTTCCGTCAGTCACACGCCGTCTATACTCCTCCGGGGTTATGAGGCTCCTCATACCTGAATAGAGGAAAGCACCAGGAGCAGCATCAATGACATACCACATTTCTGTCTTGCCGAATTGGCCCTCGCCATGCAACTCCCGAGCCAACTCATCATTGGGATGAACCTGAATACTTAAATCCTGCTGAGCATCAATGAGCTTTATCAACAGCGGGAAACGGTCACCATAGGTTGCATAGACACGGTGCCCCACCAACTGTTCCTTATATTCCATGACCAAGTCAGGCAAAGCTTTTCCCTTGAATTTGCCTTCCTCAACAACAGACTCATGTCCCTCAACAGCTGAAATCTCCCAGCTCTCCCCGATGCCATCGGAAATCTTGTCAAGTTGCTTATACTTTGATATTCTGCTACCTCCCCATACCATAGTACGCAACCATGGGGTAAACTTTATTGGACCTATCATTTTCTCAACTAGTTTATTACTGATATCCGTCGGGATTGTTTTTCTGCCAGTTCCAACTGTCGCGGCACATATCCTCTATGCCATATTTTGCTTCCCAGCCCAATTCAGCTTTTGCCTTTGCAGGATTACAATAACAGGTTGCAATATCACCCGGACGACGTGGCTTGATAACATAAGGAACCTCAACACCATTGACCTTAACAAAGGCATTGACTACGTCAAGCACAGAGTATCCGTGACCAGTACCTATGTTATATATCCCCAACCCGCATTTCTGGGCTATCGCACGCAAGGCACATACATGTGCATTAGCCAAATCAACAACATGTATATAATCACGTACACCTGTACCATCGGGTGTATCATAATCGTTGCCAAACACACCCAGTTCCTTACGTTTGCCCACTGCCACCTGTGTAATATAAGGCATCAGGTTATTGGGAATCCCATTAGGATTCTCTCCTATTGTACCACTACAATGAGCTCCAATCGGATTAAAATAGCGCAGCAATACCACATTCCACTCAGGGTCGGCTTTCTGCACATCTTTGAGTACTTCCTCCAACATACTCTTTGTCTGACCATATGGATTCGTACACTTTCCCTTGGGACAATTCTCCGTAATAGGAATTTCAACAGGATCACCATACACGGTTGCACTTGATGAGAAGATTATATTCTTACATCCATGATTGCGCATAACATCTAGCAGCACAAATGTACCATTCATGTTATTCTCATAGTATTCCAAAGGTTTCTCCACCGATTCTCCCACAGCTTTCAAGCCAGCGAAGTGAATACAGCAGTCAAAATGATGGGCAGCAAAAACTGACTCAAGTCCTGCCCTGTCACGAATATCCAGCTCATAGAAAGGGATTTCATCCACGCCTACAATCTTTGCAACGCGTCTCAAAGATTCCTTGCTGGAATTATACAAATTGTCCACCACTATGGCAGTATGCCCAGCAGCATATAGTTCAATTAGAGTATGGCTGCCTATATAGCCAGCACCACCTGTTACCAATATTTTCATTCTCAATAAATTTTATTTTACAAAATTACATTAAAAAATTAATTGTTTTCCGTCTGGAATCAGAATAATTATCCTGTTGATCGTTTTCTTCCTCATTGGATGGCATCTTGTCAACGAAGAATACCCCGATATATTTTCTGAACAGATTCATAGCTTGACAAATTACCTATGTCGAAGCGCTTTCCTGGCATTTCCATAGCATGTACAGGTACTTGTGACGCAAGCCAGGCGATATAGCTGCCAGGAGCATCAATGCCACATCCATCATCAATTCCTCTCTGAATCAACCCGGCATCCTCTGTTGTGTAATAATAAAAAGGAGGACAACACCAATTTGTCTTGGGAGAAAGCGGTTTTTCCTCCATTCCCAAGATGCGGTCAGACAAGTCTGTCTCAACAATTCCGCATTTTTTAAGCTTTTCAGCATCAGGTTCATAATAACGCATTATACAGCTTGTCTGCTTTTCAATTGCATATTGCACGAATCTCCTTAAGCTAAAATCAAGGACATTGTCACCAGCGATTACCAAATAGCCGTCCACAGGTTTGGTTTTCACATGATTCAGAGCTATTTGAATATCCTTAACTGCGCCCAGACGAGTCTCATTAGAAGTTGTTCCGTCATCTATCACAATTATTCTCTGAGGCTTTGACAAAGCCCAGGAATCAAAATGACTGAAGAATTTGTGATTGCTTATCACAAGATACTCATCCACCAGGCCTGAAGTATCAATATCATCCACAAGCCAGTCTAAGATGGTTTTCTCACCAACCTTCAACAAAGGTTTCGGAAAATTCTCCGTCAGCGGATATAAACGTGTCGCATAACCAGCGGCCAATATCAAACACTTCATAACAGATCTCTCCTATTAACTCATTCTTCAATAATCTCTCCGTGGAACTCGTCATCCTCATTGCGGGGAGCAAAAGAGCCATCTTTGGCTTCAAAAAGCACCGAATCAGCCTCCAGACATTCCAAAGTATGCCACTGACCTTTAGGAATCTGTATCGCACAGGCATCTGAACCTGCCCTGATGACATACTCGGCCGTCTTGACTGCTTTCCCCTCAACTATATCAAAAAACATCTCCTTGACACTTCCCCGGAGCATCACTACAGTTTCTGCAGTATCCGGATGGCGATGAACAGGTATATCAGTTCCCAACTCCAAGGCATTGAGCATACGCTGAGACTGGTCATCAGACGATGTGCGCAGGTCATAATTCATCCGTAGTCTTGGAGATGCCTTGGCTTTCCCACATAGATTATCTAATAGTTTCTTGTCAATTAACATGCTTACAGATTTATTTGGTTTTGCAAAATTATAATAAAACATTTCAACATGTTGTATCCCCGCCTTTTAATATTTGTTCAGCATTTTTTATCTGTGCGGGAGTCGGAGGAACAATACCAGCAAGAGGATATGGTATATTCAGCCTCTCATACTTCATTACCCCGAGGGTATGATATGGCAGCACCTCTATTCTCTCAACATTCTTCAGCGTCCTCAGAAAGGCAGACAGCTCTTTAAGATATTGGGGAGCATCCGTGATGCCGGGTACCAATACATAGCGAATCCAGACAGGTTTTCCCATATCAGACAGGAAGTGCGCACAATCCAGAATATTAACATTACTCCAACGGGTCAGTTTTCGATGCTGCTCCGCATCAATATGTTTGATATCCAGCAATACAACATCTGTATATTGCATTAGTTCTTCAAATTTTGCCAACCATACAGGATCTCTGTTGAAAGGCTGGGCAGAAGTATCCAGACAAGTATTGATCTGCCTCTCATGAGCTTTCCTGAAAAGTTCTGTCAGAAAATCCATCTGAAGCAGAGCTTCTCCTCCACTTACCGTGATTCCTCCATTATTCCTCCAGTATCCCCGGTAGCGTTCAGCTTTATCAAGTAATTCCTCTGCAGTATATTCCTGTCCTTTAGAAACAGGCCATGTATCAGGATTGTGACAGTACTGACATCTCATCACACAACCCTGCATAAAGATGACATACCTGATTCCCGGTCCATCAACCGACCCAAAACTCTCAACAGAATGGATATAGCCTTTCATTGACGAACCGCAGAATCAAAAGAATCTGTTCAGGTAGCTACGGGTTGGGGAAACTAAAGTCTTCCATGAGCCTGACGCATAATCACGTCAAGTTGTTGCTCGCGAGTCAAATCGATAAACTTCACGGCATAGCCGCTAACACGAATGGTAAAGTTCTGGTACTCTTCCTTCTCCGGATGCTCCATCGCATCCTTCAACTTCTCAACACCAAAGACATTGACATTCAAATGGTGAGCACCCTGGTCGAAATATCCATCCATCACATTAACAAGTGTAAGTGCACGTTCCTCATCATTATGCCCAAGTGCATCAGGACTTATCGTCTGTGTATTTGATATGCCGTCCAGAGCATACTCATAAGGCAACTTAGCCACAGAGTTCAGAGAGGCCAGCAAGCCATTCTTCTCTGCGCCATAACTTGGATTTGCTCCTGGAGCCAAAGGCGTACCAGAACGACGTCCGTCAGGAAGATTGGCAGTATTTTTTCCATATACAATATTCGACGTGATAGTGAGGATACTTGTAGTCGGTTCTGAGTTACGATAAGTATGATATTTCTTAATCTTACCCGAGAAGGTCTTGAGCAACCATACGGCTATATTGTCGGCCCTGTCATCATCATTACCATAACGTGGGAAATCACCTTCAACATGGAAGTCAACAGCAAAACCCGATGCATCACGCTCAATAGTGATTTTCTTAGCATACTTAATAGCTGATATGGAATCCACGACATGACTGAAACCTGCTATTCCCGTAGCAAAAGTACGACGCACATTGGTATCTATGAGAGCCATTTCTGCCGCCTCATAGAAATACTTGTCGTGCATATAATGAATCAAGTTCAGTGTCTTTACATATATTTCAGCAAGCCAGTCAAGCATCGCATCAAATTTCGGCATAAACTCCTCATATGTCAACACATCACCCTCAATCCTGTCAAAAGAAGGACCACACTGCTCACGGGTGATAGCATCAACGCCGCCGTTAATGGCATAGGACAATGCCTTGGCCAGATTGGCTCTGGCTCCGAAGAACTGCATTTCCTTTCCAGTTTGCGTAGCACTGACACAACAACAGATGGAATAGTCGTCACCCCATACAGGACGCATCACATCGTCATTCTCATACTGAATGGAACTTGTCTTCACTGAAATTATAGCGGCATAGCGCTTAAATGTCTCAGGCAGACGACTGCTGTAGAGAACTGTGAGGTTAGGCTCTGGAGAAGGTCCCATGTTTTCCAATGTATGGAGAAAACGATAATCGGTCTTTGTCACCATGCTACGTCCATCTGTACCCAAACCGCCAACCTCAAGAGTAGCCCATACGGGATCACCTGAGAATAATTGGTTATATGAAGGTATACGGGCAAACTTCACCATACGGAATTTCATCACCAAATGATCAATCAGTTCCTGGGCTTCCTTCTCGGTCAGTGTACCTTCCCTGAAATCTCTCTCAATATATATATCAAGGAATGTTGAGACACGTCCTACCGACATTGCGGCACCATTCTGTGTCTTGATGGCTCCAAGATAGCCAAAATACAGCCATTGGACAGCCTCACGGGCATTTTTAGCGGGTTTGCTGATATCAAAGCCGTAAATCGCCGCCATAGCTTTCAGGCCTTCCAGTGCACGTATCTGCATGGCAACCTCCTCGCGGAGACGTATTACATCATCAATCATACCCTGATCGCCCATCTTTTCCAGGTCTTTTCGCTTCTCAGCTACAAGGAAGTCAATGCCATAAAGCGCCACACGCCGATAGTCTCCTACTATACGGCCTCGTCCGTAGGTATCGGGCAGACCTGTCAGAATGTGGTTGTGCCTTACACGTTTCATCTCATCGGTATAAGCATCAAAAACTCCATCATTGTGCGTCTTCACATACTTGGAAAAAATCTCATGGAGTTTCTCCGATGGCTGATAGCCGTATGTGGTACATGCCTGTTCGGCCATCTTGATACCACCATAGGGCATGAAGGCACGTTTTAAAGGCTTGTCGGTCTGCAAACCTACCACACGCTCCAAGTCTTTTGAATCTTCATTGATATAGCCGGGACCATAAGCAGTCAAACTGGAGACAATCTCGGTCTCCATGTCAAGTACACCGCCTTTGGCTCGTTCTTCCTTCTGTAGCTCCTGGAGTTTTCCCCAAAGAAACGTCGTTGCCTCAGACGGACCAGCCAAAAAAGACTCGTCATCGTCATACATTGTATAGTTCTTTTGAATAAACTCCCTCAGATTCACTTCACGCTGCCATCTGACACCGTTAAATCCTCTCCATTCCGTTTTCATGATATTATTAAAACCCGATTATATTTCAATGATATTATGTCTGTTATTTATATTGCAAATTTCGGCATTTCCATTTGAAAAATCACTATCCTTGCACTTATATTTTTTTCTCAAAAAAAACTTATTTTTCTTTTTCCCAATACACACGAAAACAATCTCCTATTTTGCTAATAGCACAAAACAAAACTGGCGCAAAAACCCATATTCAACAGAGCACAAGATTATGAGTTGGCAACATAAATGAGACGGAAAGAGTGAGACCTTCAACGCACTGAATATGGAAACTATCCATTCCAAAAGAACAGAAACCATATTGTTCGTGCTCATATCCAACTTGAATCAATAATTCCAGACTATTCTCGAATTCTTTTGAAAAAATGGAGATGAGTTTTTTGTTTACCATATACACAGCCATTCCGAAAACTGTTTGTATTTTTGTAATAACAATTCTATAATGTCATAACATGAAATCATTTTTTATCATTCTACTTCTGGGTATCGCTGTATGCATAGCCATTCCCGGCACAGCTCAAAAATACGAGTTCGCGAAATTTGAACGCTATGCCGAAGCAAACGCCAAACTGGGCGCCCCTGCCAAAGGTGAGAAACGTGTTGTCCTTCTCGGCAACTCCATTACCGACGGGTGGCCCAAGAATCACCCTGAGTTTTTCAAAGAAAACAACCTTATCGGACGTGGCATCAGCGGTCAGACCAGTTACCAATTCTTGCTTCGTTTCCGTCAGGATGTCATCAACCTTAAGCCTGCCATCGTTGTTATCAACTACGGAACAAACGACATTGCGGAAAACACAGGTCCCTACGATGAAGACAAGACTTATGAGAACGTAGTGACTATGGTGGAATTGGCCCGTTATAACCATATTAAAGTCATACTGACTTCCTGTCTGCCGGCCGAGGCCTTCGGCTGGCGCAAATCTATCACCAACTCAATGGACAAGATACGCCACCTGAATGCACGTGTGAAGACTTATGCCGAGAAAAACAAAATACCCTATGTTGACTACTTCAGTGCCATGGTCAACAATGAGGGCACAGCCATGAAAGCCAACTACGCAAAGGACAATCCTGGCGTTCATCCCAGTCGTGAGGGATACGTTGTCATGGAAAACCTGCTCCTGCCAGTCATCAAGAAACTGAGAAAGTAGCCTTGCATGAAAGCCATTCATTTCGGTGCAGGCAAGATAGGTCGCGGATTCATCGGCGCCGTTTTGAGAAAAGCCGGCTACGATTTGACCTTCGTTGATGTCAGCAAACAACTTGTAGACAGCATCAACAAAGAGCAGAGATACACTATTCACATTCTTGACTTTGACACTTATGATGAGACTATAGACAATATCCGTGCTATCAGCACTGACAGCAAAGAACTACCTGCCTTATTTGACACTGCCGACATCGTCACCACCGCCGTAAGCATGACTGCGCTGCCTCAGGCAGCGCCTTTGATTGCCCAAGGTATCAGGCATCGGAAGAAAAGCCTCAACAATATCCCCTTCAACATTATCTCCTGCGAAAACGGCATTCGTGCCACTACCCAACTGAAGGGATATACATATGCCTTTCTGGACAGCGCAGAAAAGACATGGGCCGATTCTCATGTAGGATTTGCAGACAATTCTGTAGACCGTATCATACCCATCTCAAGTTTTGACCATCCCCTGGATGTCGCCGTGGAAAGTTTTTATGAATGGAACATTGACAAAACCCAAATCAAGGGCACTCTGCCACCAATTCCAGATATCCACCTAACCAATAACCTGACAGCTCATATAGAGCGCAAACTCTTTACAGTCAACACAGGGCACTGCGCCATTGCTTTCTTAGGCAATATCAAGGGATGCAAGTATATCCACGAATGTCTTGCAGACAAGGAGATAAAAAACACAGCAAGAAACATTATGCAACAGAGCGGTGATGCTTTGATTGCGAAATTCGGTTTTAACAGAATAAATCACTACAAATATATTGATGTTGTATTGAGACGTTTTACTAATCCTTTCATACAAGATCTAACTTCTCGTGTCGGACATGATCCCAGACGAAAACTATCTGCCAACATGTATTTCTCATACCCCATCTCCATGGCTTCGGAATATCATTTGCCTACCAACTATCTAAGCCTCGCCGTAGCTGCGGGCATGAAAGAAACTATACCGGGGGATTCCCAATGCGAGGAGATTCACCAGCTTATTAAACAGAAAGGGATTACTCAAGCCATCACCGACATTACCGGCCATACAGAATCACATATCATTCAAGAAATCATAAACGCATATCAATCACTGAATCCATGAACCTCATCAGAATCACTTTTATCCCCCTCCTCTTCCTCGCCCTAACGGGCTATGCGAGAAAGGGCAAACCATATCCTGTTCCTGACAGCAACAATCATGTCAACATTGTCTCTTTCAAGGATATGCAGGCATATTTCCATTACTATCCTGAGAGAGACATTATTATCTCAGCCCACCGTGGCGGCATGCAGGAAGGATTTCCCGAAAACTGCATAGCATCGTGCGAGAAAACAGTCAGTCAGATGCCTACATTTATTGAACTGGATTTCAGTTTCACCAAAGACTCCGTCATGGTCCTTATGCATGACATGACGATTGACCGTACCACAAATGGCAAAGGACGTGTAGCAGACTATACCTATAACGAACTGAGAAAATTTAATTTAGTAGACCGCAATGGCAATGTTACCCAGAACAAAATTCCCACCCTGTTGGAAGTGCTGGAATGGGGAAAAGGAAAAGTAGCATTCAATTTTGACAACAAGTACATGAACACCAAGGGGATAACTCAGGAAGATAAAAGTCGGGCCATGAGATACTTCATCAAGCAATTCCTTCCCGGAGGTGACTGGTCTGGATATCATAACATTTTTGTCTGTCCCCGGTCCATGGACGAAATGATGATGTACTGGAATGCCGGAGTACATGACCTCATGTTCTGCATGGAAGTAAGTTCCCAGAAGCAGTTTGATGCCATAGATGCCTCTCCCGTTCCATGGGACCACATTATCGCATCCAGCCGCACCTCAATGGATCCCATGCTGAAAAAACTCTACAAAAAACTCCACGACAAGGGTGTCATGATTATTGTATCAGTCACACAGAGCGATGACAAAATAGGAAATGAACGCAACCAACGTACTGCATACCTCAGGACTCTGATTGACCAGCCCGACCTTATAGAAACCGATTACCCTGCACGATGGATAGGCCTGCCCACTGACCGCAAGACTCTCAAAAAACTCAGAAAATGAAAACAGACAAATCCTTTGCTTACTGGCAATGGCGCGTCATCATCTGTTCGATGATAGGCTACTCCATGTTTTACTTCGTCCGCAAGAATTTTTCCTTTGCCATGCCTGCCCTGTCCTCCGAATATGGCATCACCAATACCAGTTTCGGCATTATCCTTTCGCTTGTCGGTATCATCTATGGCATTTCCAAATTGGTCAACGGTATCATCGCCGACCGCACCAACGCCCGCTGGCACTTGGTCACAGGACTGTCGGTATGCGTCCTGCTGAACTTTATTTTTAGCTGGAGTGACAAACTCAGTACCCTCATCACCGGAGATACTCGTGGCACCAGTTTCATCAATACCATGGTTATCATCATGGGTATTTTGTTAGTATTGAACAACGTCTTTCAAGGATGTGGCGCGGCCCCTTGCAACCGCCTTCAGGTACACTGGATTCCTCAAAATGAACTGGCTACCAAGGCTTCCATATGGAACACCTCTCACTCCATAGGAGCTGGCATAGTATCCGTTCTATGCGGCTACCTCATAGCCAATACTGGCAACTGGCGCTATTGCTTCTGGATTCCGGGTATCATCGCAGCAGTGGGTATCTTTTTCATCCTCATCACTTTACGCGACAGTCCGAGTTCTGTCGGTTTACCCGAATTGCCTGACACAAAAACGGAAATAGACGATGACAACAGTTCTCAGGCATTCAAAGCTTATCTGCGCAAGAAAGTGTTTTACAACCCTGTCATCTGGATTCTTGCCCTTACCGATCTTTTCGTATATATTGTCCGCTTCGCCATATTAGACTGGGGTCCCACCTTTTTGCAACAACGTGAAAACCCGCTCTCACCAGAACTCGCAGGATGGACCATCGGCATTTTTGAGGCTGCTGGCTGTCTGGGCATGATTGCCTCGGGATGGATTTCCGATCATCTGTTCAATGGTAAGGCACAACGTGTCTGCGCCATTGAAATGGGACTTGTTGCACTCTGCATGATTGTATTACACTTACTGAGCAATATAGCCAGTCCATTATTGTTTCTTACCATTCTTGCTTTGGCAGGTTTTTTCCTTTATGGTCCTCAGGTACTGCTGGGTGTTGTGGCTTTCAAACAGGCCACAAAGAAAGCTGCAGCCTCTGCCGTGGGTTTTATCGGACTGATGAGCTATGCATCGGTATTATTCACCGGCATTGGACTGGGATGGTTCTCCGATGAGTTTGGCTGGGGAAACCTATATATTCTTATGACTGGCGTCGCTGTAGCAGGCGGCATTTTGGTCAGCACACTTTGGAACATTAAAGATGACGGTTATATCCATGAATAAAATGCCCCACCCTCTGATTTCCCTGATACCTCTTATCACACTGATAGGACTTATTTCAGCATCGATATGGATGTTTGGCAGCGATGCTCTCCTCGGCAGCAGTCAAATATCACTGTTATTCAGCACCGCCCTATGTATAGTCATTTCTACTGGGATATACAAATACCCGTGGAAAGCCTTCGAAGAAGAAGTAGCCAAGACTATCGGCAACACAGCCATTGCCATCATTATTTTGTTGCTGATAGGCATGCTCTCAGCGTCATGGATGCTAAGTGGCATAGTTCCCACTTTGATCTATCACGGCATCCATATCATCAGCCCTAAGTTCTTCCTTTTCATGACATGTCTCATCTGTGCTCTCGTCTCCGTCATGACAGGCAGTTCGTGGACCACCATTGCCACCATCGGTGTTGCACTGATGGGAATGGGAGAAGCACTGGGCATCTCTGTCGCATGGACAGCGGGAGCTATTATCTCAGGGGCATATTTCGGGGACAAGATTTCACCATTGAGTGACACCACCATTCTGGCCTCCAGCTCTGCCGGAACAGAACTGTTTACCCATATCCGATATATGCTCTTCACCACCATCCCGTCATTTACCATTACGCTTATCATCTTCTTCATCGCCGGACTGGCACTCTCCGGTAACGGAGAAACCCATGTCACCGAATATACGTCACATCTGGCCTCCACTTTTAATATTTCCCTATGGACCCTCATTATACCAATCATCACCGCCATTCTCATTTTGAAGAAAGTACCCTCTCCCGTCACCCTTTTCGCATCGTCTCTCATGTGTGCCGTATGCGCCTTGATTCTCCAGAGGGACATTCTCTTTACCATCGCTGGAGATCATAATAGCCTATCTCTTCTGAAAGGAATCATCATCATGTTCAGCACATCAACAACCTTGGATACTGGCAGCCAAGCGGTAAACGATCTTGTTGCCACAAACGGAATGAGTGGCATGCTAAATACTGTATGGTTGATTGTGTGCGCCATGATTTTCGGTTCTGTCATGGTTGCCAGCCAAATGCTGCAGAGCATTACCATGACCATTTTAAAATATGTCAGAAGTACGCTGGGCCTGGTTTCTTCAACTATCGGATCGGGTCTTTTGATGAATATCGCAACAGGTGACCAGTTCCTATCCATCATCATCACAGCCAACATGTATAAAAAAGCCTACAAAGATATGAATTTGGAAAACCGGCTTCTCAGCCGTACCACAGAAGATGGTGTTACGGTAACGTCTGTACTGATACCATGGAATACCTGCGGTCTGACCCAAAGTACGGTTCTTGGGGTATCTACACTATCATATCTGCCCTTCTGTTTCTTCAACTACATCAGTCCGCTGATGAGCATCCTCATCGCCTCCACTGGATGGAAAATATACCATACGGATAAAAATATGGCAAAAAAATGATAAGGTGTAAAGATAATTAAATGTTTTTCCTTAATTTTGCACTGTTAAATAAAATTACAAACATTTTATGGACGATTATTACGCGGAAAACTTGGAGTAATATTGAACAGGATGTTCACCAGTGTGTTCACCCCGTTCAGATTTTTAGCTTTTGGAGGAATACACAATGCGAACATTTTGGAATATTAACCGTACAGTCAGCGCGTTAAGGGAATGGCAACCCAACTGTTGGATTCAGATAACATGTCCTAATGAGGAAGATGAAAAATATCTCCTCGAAGATCTTAAAATACCCGACTATTTTCTGGAAGACCTTAAGGATAAGGATGAACGCTCCCGTTATGATTTTGATGACGGATGGGTGCTTATCATTCTCCGCATCCCCTATGTCAAAGAAATACGTTCCAGGACGCCCCATACCACAGTTCCTATGGGTATCATCATCAAGAAAGATATCTGCATCACGGTATGCAATTGGGAAACCAACATGATGATTGACTTTGTGTCATATCAACAAAAACGCAACGTGGGTTTCATCGACTCTGTTGACCTGACATTCCGTCTGTTTTACTCTGCCGCCGTGTGGTATCTGAAGAGACTGAAACAAATCAACACCCTGATAGAGGAATCCAAGCGTAAACTGGATCATAAAATCAGCAATGATGACTTGATTGGCCTTCTGCGCCTCCAGGATAGTTTGACGTTCTTCATCACATCCATCCGTGGCAATGAGACCCTTCTGTCAAAATTGAAATTCAAACTGCCTGTCGATGAGCTTGACGCTGACTTAATAGAAGATGTTACCATTGAGATGAATCAGGCCCGTGAAACAGCTAATATTTACTCCAACATCCTTGACACGACGATGGACACCTATGCCAACATCATCAATAATAACATGAGCAGTATCATGAAGACAATGACATCGTTTTCCATCATTCTCATGTTCCCCACACTTATTGCCAGTTTGTTTGGCATGAACCTGATAAACGGCATGGAGAATGCATGGTGGGGCTTCCCGCTGGCCTGTATCATCTCTCTCTTTGTCGCCGGCATATCGTTGTTTGTATTCCGTCGGAGGTCATGGGTATAACATCAACACAAGTTACCCGATGATCAGGAAAGTTTTACTCATTGCGTTGTTTACCACAACCATAATCACCACTATAGCACAGCCCTATACATATAAAGGTGAGAAGTATGACTGGAAGTGGAGCGCAAACGAGTTTATGATGCTGCCCGAAAACTCTTTGTGGGATGTATTCATGACTGATCCCACAATACAACATTTTTATATAGAAGTATATCTGAGTAAGAGCGGTCGGGTAGCCGTATCAGTCCCTTCTCTAGATTTCTCAGGAGGATTTCAGGCCGATTTAAGTCTCACAGAGATTAAAAACACAGAAGTATGGATCCAAGAGAAAAATGTATTGGATGGCAACATGTCTATCAATCGCAACGGATTTATACGTATCAGGGTGGAGAATAACATTTTTGAGTTACCTGCCTCCACCTCCCGACAGAATCAGAATGTTCAAGCCTACAACTGGATGGCAGGAGGCAAAACACCAGAGAAACCTCAGGGCCCCATCTACTATTTCAGGGATTTCCACATAAAACTGTCATCCAAACCCCAACCGTCCTTCGGATCTGTCTACATCCATGATGACGGGAAACGTGTTGTGCAGGAAAACGGGCCTGCTTCGGAAGCGGAGAAGAAAATCAACAAACAGGCATTGCGACTCAACTCAGACTATACCACCATTTTAATGGCATATCCCAGAGCAGGTTATGTCTTAGACGGTTTCATCCTCAAAGGGCAGTATGCTCCCGACAAAGATCTCTCAGCATTCTACCTGCGAAATACAGACGGGAGCATCATGCGAAGCGGTGACTCCTACATTTTAGGCAAATCCACTCTTAAGGACAAGACTTCCGAAGACCCCATGAAGGAAAAGGGATACACATTCAATGCCGTTTCCTCAACAGACATTTATGCCGTTTTCAGAGAAGCCTCCAGCATGACCATCTATACCAACCAGGCTGGCACCCTTAAGGATATGATTGTCTCCCAGAATGCTCAGGATGCTGATAATCTTATCATCAATGGTCCGATAAATAAAACAGACATAGAGTACCTCAAACAACTAAGTACAACCCGGAATCTGGTACGCATTGATTTGCTTAATGCTGTCATAGAAGAACTGCCCTCTCGTGCCTTTAGTGTAACACCGCTCTACGAGATCAGACTGCCCAAAAGCCTAAAGCGCATTAACAGTAATGCTTTTGCCGGATGCTATAGTTTGCTGGCAGTAAGTATCCCTCCCCAAGTTGAACTAGGAGAAAATGTCTTTCTGCATAACTACAGCAAAAATATCACAGTAGATAACGACAATGGTCAGATTGGGCATTTTGACGAAATCCCTCTACCTCCTTTATCACAACGTACAGATGTACAGGCTACTGCTGAAGTCATGCCAACATTCCCAGGAGGAGAAACTGCTATGCAGAAGTTTCTTGCAGAGAATCTGCGCTATCCAGCATTAGCTAAGGAAATGGGAGTGAAGGGACATGTTCTAGTAGAGTTTGCTGTCGAAAAGAGCGGCAAGCTTACCAGCATTGGTATAGCTAAGGGAGTTGACCGTCAACTTGACAAGGAGGCAGTAAGACTTGTCAAGACAATGCCCAAATGGATACCGGGCAAAAATGGCACTCAGCCAGTTACTGTAAAAAAGATAATCCCTGTCTCTTTTAAATAGAACGAAAATGTCCTCCGTATAAGGGATAGAGAGATAAGCATCTCATGCGATGTCCATAGCTTTTTGCTGTCGGAAGAAAAAAGAACTCACTCTTTGTATTTTGTTCTTATAATCGTAACTTTGCACGCTGTAAGAACATTTTATTATCACATCAGAAATGAAAAAATTATTTACTCTTGCACTAACGACTTTATTACTTGCATCCAATGTCACTGCCCAGGAAACAGGGAAATGGACACTCAACACCCGTGCATGGTCTACCAATTATTTTACATCAATTATACTGGGTGCTGCAAAAAGCGGCATTAATAGTTTTGCTCTCAAAGGTAATGAAAAGGATTCTTTGCTTTTCAATCGGATAGTTCCTTCTCCCGATTTGGTATTTCCTATCGGTATGGGAAAACGGGGATTTGCCGATGCCACCAATATTTATGGTCCTTATCATCGTGCGTTCTCCAATCCGTTCAAACACATAGGTGACTATGCCATTGGTGCTGAAATGTCATTCCATCCGTCAACCTTGGGATTCTATGCCGGAGCATATTTCAAGAGTCAGGAGATAGTATTCAAATCCACCAAGGATAATTTGCGTGGTTTCTATATCCAGCCACGTTGTGGTCTGCTACTCGGCTCGGCAAAGAAATCATTCGAAGCAGGTGTTTTCTATGATATCGTCACAGGATGCGGAGGCACTATCCAAGACACCGATAAAAACAGGCTGAAGGGAGGATTAGGACTTGATTTTGCATTTACTTCTTTCACAGGAAACAAATCAAAAACCACGTTGCAGTTCTCCATGCCTCTTCACAACTTTATCAACACCAACTATCCCGGACAAGCTGGATATAAGCGTAAAGTGGGCTATATTATGCTGACACAAAGAATTTGTCTGTAAAAACAACACCAGTCTGGAATAATCAGATAAGGACCTTAAAAGACTTTGACATCTTTAAGGTCCTTACACTTTTAAAATGACCATTAAATCAAACTTTATACTGGTTTCCATTCAAAAATATGCTTTTTTTTTGGTCATTTGAAAAAATATTAGTTCCTTTGTAATTTGTTAAGGAAATCCCGAGACACATAATTAATAACTTTCAAAAGTAACGACATGGAAAATATTCCTAATGAACTAACGGAAGAGCAAAAGCTCCAAACGTCCTCCGAGCCTACCTTTGATACCCCCGTGGCAGAAGAAGTAGAAACAACAGTCAAAGAATCTCAGAATACTGAGGAAGTAACCAACCCCGAAGAACCCGTCCAGATTGCTGAAGACACAGCATCTCCAGCCGAAGAGTCTTCTACCGAGCCCTCTGAAGAAAAAGTCCCGACAGAAGGAGTATCCGAGCCTGTTCAGGAGGAAGTTGCAGACGAACCTTCTCCAGAAAAGGAGGAAGAAGAAATGACTCAAGAAGCCTCTGATACTGATGATGATTCCGACGACATTGAGTTTCCCGACGTTGAGGATGAAGAAGAGGATAAAGAAATAACCGTGCCCGACACCAATGAAGGTATTATAGAACGACTGAAAATCTTGGCTGAAAACGCTGAACAAAGCGAGAAAGCAGAACTGGATGTCCTGAAACAAGTTTTCTACAAACGCCTCAAAGAGGAAAAGGCTCAAGCATATGCCGAATTCATCAAGAATAGCGGTGCAGAAGAAACCTTCCAACCAGAAGCTGACCCACTTGAGGAAGAATTCAAGAGAATCATGGGCATCATCAAGGAACAACGCAACAAACTGCTTATTGCTGTAGAAAAACAGAAAGAGTTGAACCTTGAGAAGAAGAAAGTTATTATTGAACGTATCAAGCAGTATCTGACAAGTCCAGAAGATGCCAACAAGGCATACGAGACTGTGCGTTCACTGCAGAATGAATGGAAAGAGATAAAGCCCATCCCTGCCTCTGCGGCAAATGAAATATGGAAGAGCTATCAGCTTGTTGTGGAGCAATTCTACGATTTGCTGAAGACCAACAATGCACTCCGCGACTACGACTACAAGAAGAATCTTGAAGCCAAGACCAAATTGTGTGAGGAAGCCGAGGCTCTGCAGGATAATCCTGACATCATCCGTGCATCGCGCATCCTTCAGGAACTCCATCAGGAATTCCGTGAGATTGGTCCGGTGGCAAAAGAGCTGAGAGAGGATTTGTGGAACCGCTTCAAGACGGCATCGTCAGCAATCAACAAGCGTCATGCACAGTATTTTGACCAACTCAAGGAGAAAGAAGAAGAAAACCTTCAGAAAAAGACTGAGATCTGCGAGAAGATAGAGACCATTGAAACAGCCAACCTCAAGAACTTCTCCGCATGGGATGACATATCCAAGAAAATCATTGAGCTTCAGGCAGAATGGAAAACCATAGGTCGTGCCACGAAGAAGATGAACAATAAGATTTATGAGCGCTATCGCGCAGCATGCGACAATTTCTTCAACAAGAAAGCCGACTTCTTCAAGGCACAGCGAAAGACATTCTCAGAGAATGTTGCCAAGAAGGTTGAACTATGTGAACAAGCCGAGGCGCTGAAAGACAGCACCGACTGGAACAAGACTACCGATGCTCTCATTGCCCTCCAAAAGGCTTGGAAGGAAATTGGACCTGTTGCCCATAAAAACTCCGTAGCATTATGGGAACGTTTCAATGCAGCCTGCAATGCTTTCTTCGATCAAAAGAAGAAGACTCTTGGTGACCAGAAGAAAGAACAACAGGGCAATCTCAGCGCCAAGAATGAAATCATTGAAAAACTCAAGGAACTTGTTGAGACTGGTGGTGAGGCTATTGCAGAAAAGGTGAAGGAGCTACAGACAGAATGGAATAACATCGGCCATGTTCCTTTCAAGAACAAGGACAAAGTATACAATGCCTACAAGGAAGTCTGCAATGAGCTGTACAGCAAATTTAACCTTCGCCAACCCCGACAGGGGAACAATGCTTCACGCAGCACTGATAAGGTTGTGGAAGGCAATTCCCTGTTCCGCCTGTATGAGGCAAAGAAAGCCGAACTGACAACCTATGAGACCAACTTCTCTTTCCTCTCAGCCAATTCCAAAAAGGGAAATGCCTTGATTGACAGCATGCAGAAGAAGATTGACTCTCTCAAAACTGAAGTGGAAGATATCCTACAGAAAATCAAGGATGAGCAACAAGCTCAGAAGAAAGCAGAAGAAACACCTGCTGCAGAAGAAGAAAAAGAAGATTAATCTCTCTGAATCATATGAATGCAAAGAAGTGTCAGTTTTTTATGCCCAAACACAGAAAACTGGCACTTTCTGCTTTAAATATTCTTTTACACAACAAAAACTCCTAAAAATCAATAACATGACTAAAAAATTCATTCTATTATTACTCTTTGTTACACCCCTCTGTTCACTAAGTATAATGGCAGGCGGACTGATGACAAACACCAACTATCACATTGCCTTTGACCGCATGTTTGCCCGTGGCGCAACCTCCGAAATCGATGCTGCCTACAGCAATCCCGCCGGCCTCGCCTGGGGACATGAGGGCTGGCAACTCTCGCTGAACTTCCAGAAACCCTGGCAGAACCGTGACATCAAGACCACTGTACCTAACTTAGGAATAAACCACAAATACGAAGGCAAAGCTTCAGCACCTATTGTTCCTGCCTTGTTTGCTTCATACAAAAAAGACCGCTGGGCAATCTCCACAATGATAGGTATTGTGGGTAGTGGAGGCTTCGTTAAATATGACGAAGGTGTTCCTATGTTCACTGTACCCATCACAGCTCTTCTGGCCCAGAATGGTGTAATGCCCAACCAGCACACCATTAACGCACAAATGAAGGGAAAACAGTATGTCTATGGCGGGCAGTTGAATTTCACCTACAAGATTGCTGACTGTTGGTCAGCCGCAGTAGGAATGCGCGCCAACTACTACGACGGATACTACCGGGGGCATGTGGTCAGCACATTGAATACTCCCCCCGTTGAACTCGTTGGACTCCATCTGGACTGCGACCAGAGAGGCTGGGGATTCAATCCTATCGTGAGTGTCAACTACCATAAGGACAAGCTGACCCTCTCGGCCAGATATGAGTTCCGTACAAAAATCAATGTCCCCAACAAAACCCACCAGCTTGAAGCCAACACAGGGACACCATCTTACCTTCCCCCTGCCGCCGTCATGGCTCAATTTGGCGACAAAGTTGCAGCGTATCAGGACGGCGTAAAGACACGCTATGATCTGCCCGCACTGGTAGTGGCTGCTATTGGCTATGAATTCAAGCCCAACTTGAGAGCTGCTGCTGAGTTCCATTTCTTTGATGACAAGAATGCCAAGATGGCCAACAATCGCCAAAAGGAACTTAAGCACGGAACATATGAGATACTTGCCGGTTTGGAATGGGACATCAACGAGAAATTCACAGTAAGCTGTGGTGGTCAGCGCACTGACTATGGCTTGTCCGACAATTATCAGACCCATACCTCATTTGCCTGCGACAGTTATTCTCTGGGATTCGGCGGTGCTTTCAACATCAACAAGCATCTGCGCCTCAACGCCAGCTATTTCTGCACACTGTACAGCGACTATACAAAGAACGTTCCTGCTGCAAATCCCGGCGGATATCAGGGTACTACCTTGGCAGGTCAAGACGTGTTCAGCCGCACCAACCATGTTATTGGCTTGGGTATCGACTATAAGTTCTAAGTCAGGAGGTATTTTTCAACATTCAAGGCTTGCTCCTTGGGGCAGAATTCTGTATTAAACTATAGTATAATATCAGTTTTTAGGAGTCTAAGGGACATCATGGCTCTTAGACTCCTAAAACGTAATATGAAAAACATGAAACAGGCAAAGTTCTGGATACTTACATTAGCATTATGGATATGCGCCGCCGTCTCAATGGCATCGCATCCGACCAAACAAGACAGTTCCCCCGACAGCCGAACACGCCATAAAACCCATTCTGATTTCCTACCCTCAAAACCCAACTATGCCGACACAACACAATGGTATATTAGCGACAGGAACAGCGATGCAGACTTATTCTATATCATCTCAACCGAAACAGGCGATTACACCACTTCCAGTGGCAAAACGTGCAACTATGCTGACACATATAGCGACAGTCTGCGGTTGCCTATGATGGGAGAGATGCGGGGTGTTGACAGACTGCTCAGCGGGAAACTCAACTACTATTCCCCCTTCTACCGGCAATGCTCACTCCAGTCGTTTATAAACGACAGTTTGACTGCAGTACGTTTACCCATTGCCATAAATGATGTGCGCCGGGCTTTCGCCTATTATCTGAAACACAAAAATGGCGGAAGGCCCTTTATCCTGGCAGGATTCAGTCAGGGAGCCCTGATACTGTTGCAACTGCTCCGCGAGATGGACGACAAAACCTACAAACGGATGATTGCCGCATACGTCATTGGTGCCAGTATTCCGCCAGCAGAGACAAGCAAGCATATCATTGCCGCCAAAGGAGCCAGTGACACAGGTGTCACCATCAGCTATAACTCTGTACACACTACTGACGCCACGATCTTTCCTCGCAGTGCTTTCGCCATCAACCCTGTAAACTGGCATACCGATGCCACGAGCGACACACTCATAACTGAGCCGACACCTCGTATGCCCATTGCCCGACAAAAGAAAGACACCATGACCGTACATCTTGACCCGGCATCAAACCTGTTGTTGGTTGAAGGCTATACTGCTACTGACTATAAATTGCCACTTATCGGAAAAGAAGGCAATTACCATTCGCGCGAAATCTGGCTCTACCGCAACCAGCTACGCAAAAACATGGCATTGAGAGCGAATCGTTTCATCAGGGAAAAAGGAGCATCTTCTGCCCATTAAGCATTTGACTAACAATACTCTGCTGCAAGACGGTTGGTCAGGGCAA
>ONKB01000083.1 GCA_900318305.1 uncultured Prevotellaceae bacterium
GCTGCCAATGATTTTGACAAAAAAGCCAGAGTCTCCGGATCGTACGAATCGCCTCTATAGACCGAATTGTCACAACTCAAGGTAATAAAAGGATACCCCTTTATGTCTATATACCGGTTAACCTCTGGGTGTACAAGCCTCGTGTAGAACTCCTTGCCCTCACCTCGCAAGTTATCATGATTGCCTCTCATGAAAATCGTCTGAGTGCCATTCTGCAACTTGTCAAAATAATTAGGTATCTTGCGATATTCATCCTCATATCCGTGATCGGCAAGGTCACCGATAACTATCACATTGCTTACTGGGGGGTCATGTTTGTTGATTGTATTGATGACACGGGGCATTCTATAGCTGTAAATCTGCCCATAGGTCTCATCACCTAAATGAATGTCGGATATCACGGCAAACGAGGGCTTCTCAAACCAAGTAGCATTATGGTATTTCTGATCAACATTAATGTATGACATGATATTTCCGGAGGCATCTTTGATGTTAATCACTCCTTCGCGCTTGCTCTGGTCATAAAGTTTCTTTGCAGAGAAAACATGCCTACCATCCTGGTTGCTCTCCTCTTTCAGCCATTCAGGGTATTCCAATGTATAAGGCACATTGGATGACACAATGAAACTGTCAACCTGCTTGTCGCCATAATAGGGTATTGACGTTTTGTTGGCTACAGCATTGGGAGTCGAGCCAAACTGTAATATCGTCAGCGACACAGACTTTCCGTCCTTTCCCTTCAAAACAAGGACATTTTGACGCTTTTTCTTGGAGGAATTTGACTTTGCAACAAGTTTCAGTGTTGTCTTGTCCACGAAAGAAGGAGTCAACCATATCGGGCGCGAAGACACCTGTAAAGTCAGATTCGTGTTGATTTTAACCAGTTTCTCTCCACCTTCCGCAGGAAACTCCACCCAGGGATTGTCCACCGATGCCCAAGAGGCAGCACTCGGACTTACCGACACAACAAAACGATCCTGACCACGTCCTGTCAAGATAAACAATGATATAATGATTGTTGATATTATAAACCTTTGCATATTCTAAACGATTTCTCCTATTTTACATACATTTTGACACTTCTCTTATCGGCCCATTTAACCATATATACTCCTGGAGACAACACTGAATGTTTTCCAACAGCCTTTCCCTCAGCATTCCATACCGTATAGTCCTGATTGCCTTTCACTACAATTCTGTTGCCCTCAACCTTGACACTCTCTCCGATTGAGTGAATGCCTTTTACGCTAGTCAGAATAGTTTCAACAGGCACCAGTTTCCAGGCATAGGCATTGTTTAGTTTCTTCGTGACGGAATATATTTCTCCTCCCGAAACAGCGTTTGCTAAATAACGGATGATGCTGTCCTCCTCTATACTACTAATTGCATATTGGTCTTCACCGATGTAACTGAATCCGAAACCATTGTTAGTTGTTGCTTCGGGTATGCCCATCTTGGAATAGTTGAAGTTGCCATTAAGGGTTGAAGTACTCAACATATACTCTCCCGTGGCCCTGTTTATGACATTGACCTTACCGTCCTCACGCTTCACAAACTTCCATTGAACATAATCTGACTGCGTTCCCAGTCCTACCAGTTTCATTATTTTCTGTTTGTCGCTAACAGAAGCCTGAGGTTGTGTTGATATGCACAGTCCGTCTAAGGCGCTGACAATATTGTAGTAGGTCACTTCCTTATCGTCGGAATATCGCAACGAATTTGAGCCGCTACCTATGTTTACACGCAAAACAGGTGAATTGAGTGCCGTTCGGGAGTCCTGGCGAAAAGCCACAATCCTATAGCTACCTTCCTTTAGCGTTCCTCCCGGAATTGTCACTGAGCCGCTAGGCGATCCCTCCACATCAATAGCATAAAGAGGCTCCGCCGTTGCCACATTAGAAGCGAAGGGAAATACCCCTATCCAATCGCTGCCATTGGGAGAGAATCCTTTGTAGTTGATTAGCACATCCTCCTCGGGTATATATTTTGTTTTTTTAGACGATAATGTTACAGGTGATCCCACAAGGATGTCTTTCTTATCAAACATTGAAACATATTGTCCCTCATGCAGGTAATACAAAGAAAAATAACCGCTTTCTGATATTCGGAACAATGCACTTCCATCGGCAGCAGAAACAGCTGCCGATGCCACAGGAGCAATGAAATCTTTGCTACCAAATGGCACGAGATTGTAATTGGCCGGATACACGGCAATGATGTCGCCCTCACACACGGGGGCATTTTTATAGTTTACCGTAATCGTAGCACCCTTAATGTATGCATCCTTATCAGGGGTCATTTCAAAAAGTCCTGTCTGTTTGCCTGCAAAGAGGAACAAAGTGTCTGACAGAACCCGTATACTGCCACTCTTATTCGTACACATCACAGCACAATAAACATGTGTACCTGCATTTTCAGGTATCGTCATCATAGCAGATCCCTTACCTGAAGCTATAGGAGCCGAAGCCGACGGTGAATCCATGTTTCCCCTAATGGGAAAGACAACTATCATAGCATTAGACGGGGCATTGTAGTACTCCACCTGAAACGCTTCTCCAAGCTTCATTTTATTTCCTTCAGTCACCACAACAGGATCACTCCAATTGGCAAACACTGTTAGCGGCAACAGCAATAACATCAAACCTAATGTCAATATTCTCTCTGCTCTTCTCATTATCATGAATTATGATTATTACTTGGCAAAAATAATAAAAAACCCTTTTTTGCCCTCATTACACTGATTAAAATATCTTTAATATCGCTTTAACTGCATCATTATCTTATACTTTTTACTTAAAAAGCATTACCTTTGCAGTCTAATTTATTTATTCACTTAATTTTTACAAATGACTTTTCAAGACCTCGGCATTAACGAGTCCATCCTTCACGCCATCGATGAGATGGGGTTTGCTTCTCCCATGCCAATACAAGAGAAGGTAATTCCATGTCTGCTGGCACAAACAGGCGACCTTATAGGTTTGGCACAAACAGGTACGGGTAAGACAGGAGCCTACGGCATTCCACTTATCCAGAACACCAACACGACAGAGGCTTATACCCAATCTATCGTTGTATGCCCCACACGAGAACTCTGCCTGCAGATAGCAGGCGACATGACTGATTTTTCAAAATTTATCCCCGGCATTCATATTCTGCCTGTATATGGCGGAGCAAGCATTGAGCGCCAAATACAGGCTTTACGAAAGGGGGTACATATTATCATCGCCACCCCAGGACGCCTCATCGACCTTTGGAAAAGAGGTGCGGCCAAATTGGACAAGGTAAGCAGCATTGTTCTTGACGAAGCCGACGAGATGCTGAATATGGGCTTCTCAGAAGATATCGAACTTATTTTCTCGGCTATTCCCGAAGAACATACCACACTGTTGTTTTCCGCAACAATGAGCCGGGAAATTGAGAAGATTGCACGAAAATACCTCCGCAACCCACAAGAAATCGTCATTGGTTCCCGGAACGAGGGGGCAGAGAAAGTTAACCATGAGTTCTACCTTGTACACGCCAGTGACAAATATGCCACCTTGAAACGCATCGTGGATTACTATCCTCGCATCTATGCCATCATTTTCTGCCGCACAAAGATAGAAACCCAGGAAGTTGCCGACAAACTGATCCAAGACGGCTACAATGCCGAACCCCTACATGGTGACTTGTCGCAGGCGCAAAGAGACCTCACCATGTCTAAGTTCCGCCGGCACAACACCCAGCTTCTCGTAGCGACAGACGTTGCTGCCAGAGGCCTCGACGTTGACGATCTGACCCATGTCATCAATTACGGTCTTCCCGAAGACATTGAAAACTATACCCACCGCAGCGGACGTACAGGACGAGCAGGGAAAAAAGGTACCAGCATATCCATCGTCCATCTGAGGGAGCAAGGGAAAATCAAGAAAATAGAGAAGGAGATAGGCAAGAAATTTGTCAAGAAATCCCTGCCCTCACCCAAGGACATCTGCACGAAACAATTGTTTAATGCCATAGACACCTTAGAAAGAATCGACGTTGACGAAGAAGCCATTGAACCATTCCTTCCCGAAGTGTTCCACAAACTTGACTGGCTTGACAAGGAGGATATCATCAAGCGATTTGTCACTATGGAGTTCGGACGTTTTCTGGAATACTATGCCAATGCTCCCCATATTGAGGAGCCCAAAGCCAATGGCAAAAGAGAAGACAGCGGCAAACCGCACAAGAAGAAACAAAACAAGCGGAACGGTATTGCCGAGGAAGGATATGTACGTTATTTCATCCCATTGGGGAAAAAAGACAAACTTTATCCCCGGGAATTGCTCACCCTTCTGAACAAATGCTCCCGACGTCCCATTGAAGTCGGACGAATAGACCTGATGTCTAACTTTGCTTTCTTTGAGGTTCCAGAAGAACAGGCTAACGTGCTGGAAGATGCTGTTGACGGTATTGTCATCAATGGTAAAAGAGTTGTCATTGAAAGAGCCAACGTCAGAGAAAACATGGCTGGAGAAGACGAAGGCAGACATTTTAAAAAGCACAGGGAAAAATCACACAGGCATGCTGGCACTGACAGCAAGAAATCCCGTCGCAAACCGTCCAACAAAAACAGATAAAAAACATGAAGAAACTCCTCATCTCACTCTGCCTCCTGACAGGATGCCTTCATCCTGCAACAGCACAGAATCTTGTATTTCACGCAGGTGGTGGTTGGACCTCCCTTAACGGCAGCTCTACCAAAAATATTGGAGCATTCAAAATAGGAACAAGCATTGAGTTTGAACTTACCCAAACACTGACGATTGAGCCAGGATTGCTTTATTTTGCCAAAGGTTGGAAACTTCATGATCAGACGGTTACTTTATTGGATGATGACGGGAATGTTGTCTTAGATGATAGTGGCAATCCCCGTTTGACAAAGATGGGTACTACCAATAAGACAAACTACATTGTCTTGCCCATCTTATTTCACTATTATATTCCTCTCACTCTGCCCCACTATATCTATCTCTCCGCAGGTCCCTACATAGCCTATGGCATTAGTGGCAAGACACGCATCAGTGGCGATACGAGCCAGTTGGGTGCAGCACGTCATTATTATGATCTCAACACATTTGAGCAAAGTGGTATGCACCGATTTGACACTGGTATCAGTGTGGGTGCAGGCTATGAATTCAACCGCCTTATCTATGCTGGTATTGAAGGCGATTTTGGCCTGACAAATGTAACTGGTAGCAAGAAAAACTGCTCTCTGTTACTTACATTAGGTTACAGGATTCACCTATAAACTACCTGAAGGGATTTCTCCAGCAGATTTGGGAACTATTTCACAAGCAGGATAATCTTTTTCCTTCGGGAATGAGTGTTGAGGCAATGAGGGACACAGATCCCTCTGGGTGCAGGTTTAGCAGGCTTGAAAAACTTATCCTTCCCCTTCCTCAGAATAATTAGGAACGATACTGACATAGCATAACAAAAAGAAGAAATCTCTTTGAGACATCATTTAAATATTGTAATTTTGAAGTCAATTTAAATACCATAATCTGATGAACAAATCTTTCAAGAGAACAACTGTCACCGCCGCCCTGCCTTATGCCAACGGCGGTGTTCATATAGGACATTTGGCTGGAGTATATGTACCAGCCGATATCTACGTGAGATACCTGAGGTTGAAAAAGAGAGACGTCATGTTTGTCTGCGGCAGCGACGAGCATGGCGTTCCTGTCACCATAAGGGCTCGCAAAGAAGGCATAACCGTTCAGGAAGTAGTGGACAGATACCATGAGCTTATCAAAAAATCGTTTGAGGACTTTGGTATTTCGTTTGACATCTACAGCCGCACCACAAGCAAAATCCATCACAAGTTTGCCAGCGACTTTTTCAGAACCCTTTACGACAAAGGTGTTTTGCAGGAGTTTACTGAGGAACAGTTTTGTGACAAAGTAACGGGCGAATTCCTCACTGACCGTAATATCACAGGCACATGCCCCCGATGTGGTTTTGAAGGAGCCTATGGTGATCAGTGTGAAAAATGCGGTTCTTCGCTCTCACCCGATGAACTGATAAATCCCGCAAACAGGAACAACCCCGAGCATGGTCTTGTGAAAAAACCGACAAAGAACTGGTATCTGCCACTTGACAAATACCAGGACTGGCTGAAACAATGGATTTTAAACGGACATACCGAATGGCGCGGCAACGTGTACGGACAATGCAAATCTTGGCTTGACATGGATCTTCAACCACGTGCCATGACACGTGACTTGGAATGGGGTATACCTGTTCCCGTGGAAGGAGCTGAAGGAAAAGTTCTTTATGTCTGGTTTGACGCACCTATCGGCTACATCTCCAATACCAAGGAGCTCTGTGAGAAGAATCCTGAGAAATGGGGTACATGGCAACAATGGTGGCAAGACGAGAACACCCGTCTTGTTCACTTTATCGGCAAAGACAACATTGTGTTCCATTGTCTTATCTTCCCTGTTATGATGAAAGCTCACGGCGGTTACATCATGCCCGACAATGTGCCCGCCAACGAATTCCTCAATCTGGAAAACGACAAGATTTCCACCTCTCGCAACTGGGCAGTATGGCTACATGAATATCTTGCCGACATGCCCGGCAAACAAGATGTCTTGCGATATGTGCTTACCGCCAATGCTCCCGAGACAAAAGACAACAACTTTACCTGGAAAGATTTCCAGGAACGAAACAACTCTGAACTGGTTGCCATTTATGGTAACTTCGTCAACAGGGCCCTGCAGCTGACCAAGAAGTATTTTGACGGCAAAGTACCAGAGATTGGTACTCTTCAGAATATTGATCAGCAAACTATCACGGAATTCAAGGATGTCAAGCAGAAAGTAGAAACCCTGCTTGAACAATTCAAATTCCGCGAAGCACAAAAAGAAGCAATGAATCTGGCACGTATCGGTAACCGATATATCACCGAATGTGAGCCTTGGAAGGTTTGGAAAACAGATCCAGAGCGTGTCAAGACGATTCTCAATATCTGTCTGCAACTGACTGCAAATCTGGCAGTTGCCTTTGAGCCGTTCCTTCCCTTCAGCAGCAAGAAACTACGCA
>ONKB01000068.1 GCA_900318305.1 uncultured Prevotellaceae bacterium
CCTGTGTCACGAGATCATTTCGCCTGTCATTTTAAAGTCATTTGGCCTGTCCCAAGATTTGCCTTTGTCCCAAAATGGACAAAATCGTAGGCGGCGGGAATTTGGGCAATAGGGGGAAAAGGATTGATGGGGCCAATGAGGCCACTGGGCCCACTGGACCCAATAGGAAATAGGCCAGGCCGAAAAGGCTTAGTCTTTATTTCAGGAATTTCCTGCCGTCTTTGATATAGATGCTGCCTTTGGCTGGTGTGGTGACAGAACGGCCCTCAAGGTCATAGCACTTGCCGACAGCATTCGGCACCAGGACGCTTTTTATGCCGGCAAGGGGAAGGTCCTCTGACAGGAAGGCAAATTTCCTCCAGCCGTAAGTATTCTTGTAGTTGTCCCTGCTGCCTGACGTGACGTGAATCTGGGCCGTGTTGTAAACTTGCTCATCAAAAGCTCCGTCCTCGTTAATGATGGTAGGGGTCTTCTCAGAATATACCTTGACTTCGTTGATAGTGGTTGTCCCGTTGAATGCGTCCTGTCCAATCTCGAGGTTTCCGTTGAGTGTGACGGATTTCAGGAAATCGCAGCATCGGAATGCTTCCTTGCCGATGCTTTCTACCGAGGCGGGAATAATAATGCTGCGGATGCACATATTCTCATTGAACGCCCTGTTGGCTATCCAGCGGGTGCCTTCCTTGATTTTGTATGTCCCAGTGACGCTACACTCGTAGGGACCTACAAGATAGGTGTCTGCATAATAGAGCATGTCGTGGACGGGCAATAGGGGACAATGCCTGAAGGCATTCTCGCCGACTGTCTTGACGGATGCAGGTATGGTGACGTCGGTCAGTTGGGTGCATCCCTCAAAGGCAGAGGGGGCTATGGCGGTTACGGCATAACGGGTGGTGCCGCATTGAATCTCTGACGGAATGATGACCTTACCGGCATAACACTTCGCCACGGCATTGTTGGTGACTATGGCCTCGTTGCCGTTGAGGTCATAATAAATGCCGTCAACGCATACATCATAGGCGTAAGCGTGGGCGGTTAGCATGAACAGGGCGGCAGTAAGTGCCAAGCGGTAGAATCTTCTCATATATCGTAATAAGTGTTATTTCTGCAAAAATAGGTAACTTTTTCCTTAACTCCAAACAAAATGCCTGAAAAATAAGCATTTCGGTATCTGTTTTATGTCGGAGGAATGCAGGAACTCATGTACATAATAGGGGTTCAGCCAACGAGGTAATGAGATGTTTTAGTACCTTTGCAGAAGGAATAGAAGATATGTCAGTACTGGTCATTCGTCATCAGCAAGGATGGTTGCGGCTGCCTATACCATATTTTATATATATCAATAATCAGCTGGTAGGCTATATGCGCGGCGAGGAGGTGAAGGGTAATTTGCCTCCTGGCAAATACAGGGTGGATATAAAACTGCTGATGGGGTTATGGAAATGGAATATGAGCCTGTCGTCGAGCGTGGAGACTGAAGTGGGGGCCGACGAGACGAAAGTAATTTCTTTCGGTAACCGTGAGCAATGGTGGGATGTGCTGTTCAACATAGATCTGGCAGTATGGCTGCTGAGTTTTCTCTTCACCATTCCCCATCCCTGGAACATAGTGTATCATGTTCTGTCGGAGGGATTCTTTGTTGCGTGGCTCGTCAGATTGTGGTATATACGCAAACGGTATTTTGAACTGAAGGTTTATAGCTTAACAGATTAGCGGTTCAGACAGGAATCTATGTGGCTATTGAAAAACCTCAAATGTTTTATGGCTTCTTCGTCTTGATGTCGAGGCGAGTCCAGATGCATCGGGGGATGAGCCGCCAGAAGAAAACGAGCAGACGGTATCTCCAGTCAATAGTTTTTATAGCTTTCCGGTGACGCAGAGCGCGCATGATGTGGTGCGCCACTTTTGTCTTGTCCATTACAAGGGGATACTTGTCGTCTTTCAACAGATCGGTGGCTACGAAGCCGGGCCGTATATCGGTGATGTCGATATTGTAATGGCGGATGGAGGACAACTGGCTCAATGCTTCAAGGTAGGTATTTTGAAAACGTTTTGTTGCAGAGTATGCCGGAGCAGCACCCAGGCCCTTTGTGCCTGCAATGGAGGTGATAGCGGCGATATGTCCGTTGCCGCTGTTCTCCTTGGCAAAGTAGCGGAATGCGGCACCAATCATCCGGGTGAATCCCAGGGCATTGGTGCTGACGGTTGATAACTCCTGAGCGGAGTCAAGCTGGGGGTTCTGGTAACCGATGCCGGAACTGTGGAAATAGAGGTCTATGCCTTTCATCTCGTGGATGAAGTCAAGAAGCTTGTCGGCGGCATCCTCACGGGTTATGTCTATGCATGCTGTGGCAACGACGCCGTTAATGTGCTGTCTGATGGAATCGAGCTTGTCCTGCCGGCGTCCTGCGATGCCCACAAGATAGCCTTCCTGTGTCAGAAGGCGGGTTACTTCCAGGCCTATGCCTGAGGTGGCGCCTATGACGATGGCTTTTGGGGATGGTGTCATGTTGGGGTCTTGTTAATGAAGTGCGCATCCATGAATGATGTTGGGATGCGCACTTCTTGTTTTCTGAAAGATTATTGTTTGATATCAACGGTTCCCTTGAATATCTTCCCTGAGAAGAAGAAGGGTGACTTGTAGTCGTTGTTGACAGGAACGCCCCATTGGCGCCCTACCTGAATGTAATTGGTTTTTCCAGACATGTTCAACTTGCTGTTGAGCGCACAAGTACCTACCAATTCGTCGTTGATATAGAGTTTCACAGTAGAGGGACTTTTCCCCTTGTGGAGGACTTCTGCCTTAACGACAGACTTGCCAGCGGGAACTTCATGTGAGGCGATGATTTTGTTATCATCGCGGACGGCGAAGACAGGAACGCCATTGAGCATATATAGCGCAAAGTCTTTCTGCGACATCAAGACGCCATTGTCTTTGCCGCTACTCTCTGTGATATATACTGCGATGGTGTAGGGCTTGCCCTGAGTCCCATCAAAGTAGGGATACTCTCCATAGTTGCGTGCGCCGACATAGATGTCGTAGTGGGGTCGCTGAGGGTTGGGGTAGTTAGGATCAATCTTTGTCTTGCCACTCTTCAGGGGATATACATTATACTTCTGGGCTTCCTTGTCGAAGTCGGCCAAAAGCTCCTTGACTTTGTCGGGATATTTCCCGGCAAGGTCGTGACTTTCGTTGAAGTCTTCCTTGAGATTGTAGAGATGGACGTCGGTGTCCTGGAAGAAACCTCTCAGGTTGTTAAGTTTCCCGTTGGGGAACTGCACTTTCCAGCCATCTTTGTATAGTGCATAACTGGAGTTTAGTTCGTAATACTGAATGTGCTTATGCTCAGGAACATTGTTGTCGGCGGAGGTAACGGCCTTGGCAAAGCTTGTGCCTTCAATGGGTGTCTGGCGATATCCGCTGATGACTTCCGGATACTTGCTCCTGGTAAGCTCTAATGTCGTGGGGAGAATATCTGTGACGTGGGTGTACTGTGTGCGTATTCCGCCGATTTCCTTGATACCCTTAGGGTAGTAGATGATAAGTCCGTCGTGAGTACCCCCTTCGTAGTCAGCCCATTTCTTGTGGTAGCGGAATGGGGTGTTGCATGCCTGAGCCCAACCTGCGGGATAGAACGGCCAGGTCCTTTCATCGCCATAGTGATCGTATTTGCTCAGTTCTTTCTCTATGAACTGCTGTTCAAGTTCGGGAGTTGCCAGTTCACGGCCACCGGTTCGCATACCTTCACCTGACGCGCCGTTGTCGCCCATTGCGATGATAATGAGAGTGTTGTCAAGCTGTCCGATATCGCGAATGAAATCGACGATGCGTCCAATTTCATAGTCGCATTGGGACATGAACCCTGCGAATGTTTCCATCTGACGGGCATATAACTTGCGCTCGTGGGCAGGAAGGGTATTCCAATCCTGCTTGTCCTTATTTGGGATAGGTAACTTGGTCCCTTTGGGGACGATGCCTTGTCTGAGCTGGTTCTGAAGTGTCTGCCTGGCATATTCATCCCAACCTTTATCAAACTTGCTGTGATACTTGTCAACCCATTCCTTAGAGGTGTGATATGGGGTGTGGGCTGTTCCAGGAGCGAAATAAAGGAAAAATGGCTGGTCGGGTGCCGCACTCTTCTGATCGGCGATATAGTTGATGGCCTCGTTTGCCAGACGGGTGATGCAGAGCTGGCCCAGAGAGTCGTCGGGCACACGGTGGGTATCACGGAACATCTTAGGATGCCATTGGTCGTCGGCTCCTGCTGACGGGTTGAAACCATAATAATGGTCGAAACCGCGGTTAGTCGGCCAGCGGTTGAATGGTCCGGCGTTGGATGAGTTGGTGTCGGGGGTGCCGTTGTACTTTCCTACACACAGAGTGGCATATCCGTTTTCTCTCAAAATCTCAGCAATGGTTCCATGCTCCATTGGCATATATGTGTCGTATCCTGGTGCGCCGTATTGGTCGTCGTTGAAACGACCTACATGACAGGAGTGGTGGTTGCGTCCAGTCAGCAGGCAGGCACGTGTGGCGGCGCTGATGGATGCCGTGTGGAAATTATTGAAGCGTAGGCCTTGACTGGACAGATAGTCAAATGTTGGAGTCTCGACTAGGCCCCCAAATGAAGAACTGACACCAAAGCCAGTATCATCCAAAAGTATCCATACAACGTTGGGCGCATCCTTGTGAGCCTTGGGATTGTGCTGAGGATAGGCTGTCTTGGTTGTCTCCACAGATTTGCCGATATGTCCCGTAAAAGGTGGAGTAGGGCTGTACTGAGCCACAGCGGGCATAGAGGCTAAAAGCACGCCACCAGTGGCGATACCCTGAAATAAAGGTTTTTTGTGTATATTCATATATAGATATGTGTTGAATTGTCAGTCTTGTTGACATTTACAAAATTATAAAGACTTTTTAGAAAATCAAGTCCGTTGCAATAGTATTCTGTGTCAGGAAAAGCCTTTTGAAAAACATAAATAAAAAATATGTGCCAATTATTTTGTCGGGAAAAATATTTTTCATACTTTTGCACCGCATTTGGTGAAATGCAGATTTTTGCAAAACAACTCTGTTGGTAGAGCAAAATAATTGTTGCGGAAATAGCTCAGTTGGTAGAGCACAACCTTGCCAAGGTTGGGGTCGCGAGTTCGAGTCTCGTTTTCCGCTCTCTTTGAAAGACTAATGCCCAGGTGGCGGAATTGGTAGACGCGCACGTTTCAGGTGCGTGTGTCGAGAGGCATGCAGGTTCGAGTCCTGTTCTGGGCACTTATATGAATGGAGAGGTGGCGGAATTGGTAGACGCGCTACTTTGAGGGGGTAGTGTCACTTAGACGTGGGAGTTCGAGTCTCCTCCTCTTCACAAGTATAAGTTTTTTAGGTATCCTTTCTTTCAGGACACATACATTGTGGATAAAGCTCAGTTGGATGAGCACAGTATTGTTGCGGAAATAGCTCAGTTGGTAGAGCACAACCTTGCCAAGGTTGGGGTCGCGAGTTCGAGTCTCGTTTTCCGCTCTTTTTTTATTTCTATAATTTTTCTGTTATAAAAGGCAATGAATCTCTACTTACGTTATTTCAACGATGAAACTGTTGTATCAAGTGTTGAAGAAGCTGTAGATTTCTTAAAGGGTCTTAATATTGAAGACTTCGAGATAGATGATAAATTTGTTGGTGACTTGACGGAATTTGTTAATTCCGATTCGACATATCCCAAACGATACAAAGTTAAGCAGCATTATTATTTTATAGTCATTAAAACCAATGTGCAGACGATAGAGGAGTTCAAACGCAACAATATCAAAAGTTTGCTGGAAAATGATGACAATGGTTCTGCAAATAAGCCTTCTAAGTCAAGTCCCCTCTCAGAAGAATTGTATGGATGGTATGATGCCCAATTGATATTCAAACGTGTAATATCCAATCCCTCCACAGGGAAATCCTCATATAAGGACACACCTTTCCGTGCGGTAGTTAAAGCGCAGAGTCCCCTTCATTGTTACGACAGAATAGTGGACTACCTTAAAAGCCGTGACGATATAGATGCACGTAGTCAGTTCCCATCTGCAAGAGGCAGGAATTTTTCTTTTTCTTATATAGGCTCAACTAAGCCGGAGACGATTTAATCTGGTTTCCCTTAGAGCGTTGTGTCCCTAAAATATCGGTATTTTAGGGATGGGTTTCGCCTTTTCCCAGTCTTACCCCAGACAGTTCTGTATCCAAACAAAAAGGACTCCAACTGAAAACAGGTTTTCGTTGAAAGTCCTTTAATTGCCAATATGTGACCCCGTTGGGATTCAAACCCAAGACCTTCAGAACCGGAATCTGACGCTCTATTCAGCTAAGCTACGGGGCCAGTATTTTCGTCGGCAAAATTACTTAAGAAAAATGATATGGCAAATATATGCAGGCAGTTTTGTGATGAAGGATGTCTCAAATTACTTGTCTGAGATGGCTGACGATGGTCTCAACTTCTTTCTCCAAGGGCTTGACTTTGATAATCTCAAAGTTCTTTTTCTCTGGATGCAAAACGACAAGATGCATACTGCTGATATTTAACCCATAGTTCTTTTCCAACATATACCTGTATAGGTTCTGCTGCAGACAATAGTGGGAATATGCTGTATCGGAAAGATGTTCCAAACCGTTACACCCGTGATTCCATTTGTTCTCTTCATGGGTGTTGATGTTGCAGCTTCTTTTCCAGTCATACATCTCATATGTGCCATCGTCGCAAGAGCAGAGCAAATCGATTGTTCCTGCCATACGGGTACTACAGTCATAAACGCACCACTCAGTCCTGAAAGGGGTGTATCTTGTGTTTTTATGAAAATTCTTGAAATATTTCCATTCTGTGGAGATATCTATATCTTCTTGAAGATGTATGTACTTTCCATCAAATTGTATGTGACAAATCATATCGGCTTCTTTGCCAGTGTTCAGGAAAGTCTCAATTTGTTTGTGAAGGTGTGTACCAGCCTGAGAGGCTGATATGCCTTTGGCTTTCCACTTCTCACGCAGTTCTTCTGCTTTTTCCTCGTTACCCCCGCATTTTCTAAGACTCCAGTATTCTGTATCAAAAGGGGTGAAAAACATGCTGATTACAGAACTTACAGGAGTCATGTTCCCAACACCATCTACAGTGTAGGTGTGGTCGGATTCCTCAAAGTGAATGTTGTTGTCTTGTGGAAATGTGATAGACGAGCCATTAAGGTTACGGTGTGTCATTTATTCTGGGGTAAGAATTATTGTGCTTTTTTCTCGTATCCGACAGGATTGTTCATGATAGGCAGCTGTTTGTCGCTGAGTCCTAAAATGGCACGGATACTCTCTGTGTCATGGGTGGCGCGTGGGACTGTAGCCAATCCTGTTGCCTGGCAATAAATATTTATGTTTTCGGATACATTGCCAGCATCAACGCATCCCATTTGGATGGCTTTCTCGTCATACCTGCCGAATTTCTCAAAATCGATAACCATAAGCAGCGAAACAGGGGCATCTAAGACAAAATTTTGCATGAAAGAAGGTTTCCCGCTGGAGCCTTTCCCGTTGCCTGCCAAGAGCTTGCGTTGATCTCCTTTGGCTTTCTTGACGAGTTTGTTTTCTTTTGCACGGTATTCATATATGCCATTTTCCATAAAGACATACAGGCAGATCTCCTGACGGTTCATCGCCGTGGGGGAAGTAAGGCGTCCGTCCTCTCTTGAGATTCCAACAGCTGCCCAGCAGAGGTTGCTGAGCTGTTTCATCGTTAGTGTTTTGTTCTTGTCGAAACTGCGTACTGAGTGGCGTGTCTTGAGTGTCTGAATAACTGAAAGAGACTGCTGTTCCATGTCAGGAGAGGGTAGGTTGATGTCCTGTGCGTTGACAGAGAGACAGAATGGCAGTAGAGTGATAAATAAGAAATACTTCTTCATAATGGTTATTTAAAGGTCTTGACGGATATTTGTATGCAAAAATAGCATTTTTAGTGTCAAATAGAATTGTTGCTGACGAAAAAATGCAACTATATATAATGGTTGTCAGGTTTTATCCTAACCAGTATCTTGATTTTGGCAGACAGGACAGGAACTTAATCAGGAGATATGTCAGAATGAAAGTTGCAAGAGAAATGGCTGGCACTTCTAACAGGACGGAGTCATGTTTTCCGACAACAACCTTGGACACTTCTGTCAAAATCAGCACATGAGCGAGATATATGGCGTAACCTTTTGTTGCGAAATCGGTTATAAAGTTGCCCAAGAAGTTGTCTCTGTGCCATTTGACAGACTTAACGAGACTGAATATGCCGGCAGCCATCAGTATGACATTAGAATTGCATTCTCCCCAGCTAAGTTCCAGTGAAGCAACAGTCTCGGCCGTCGATATGCGAGAATTGTACACGAGTGCCGTAACAAAATAACCGATGATGATAAATACTACAGAGACCAAGGGTGAGAGACTTCCGAATCGGCGAAAATAGAATCCCAAGATGAAATATCCAACAAAGCCGGTGAAATAGTATAGCATGGGAGTGGGATTCCAGAAGCATTCTCCCCATATCTCGGGGAATATCAAATGAATGTAAGGCAAATTTGATGCGACAAACCATATTCCGAGGTAAAAGAGAAGAACTTTATGGCTGGCTATTTTCAGCCAAGGGGAAATGACTGGAGCTAACAGGTATAGTCCTAAAAGCATATAGACATACCACATGTGACCAAGGTCTGTGCCGAAATTAATGGGGATGTTGGCGATATTTGTCAGACACTGGGTAATGGAGTCACCTTTGCTGAATATGAAATAAATGGCATAAATGATTCCCCATACAACAAAAGGTCCTGCGATGCGCGCGAGCCGTCGCTTGAAGAATGTGCTTAGAGGTTGGCTTACTGGCAGCAGGAAATAACCGGAAATGATAATAAAGAGTGCCACACAACACCGGTCAAGGCTTGTGATGTAGCCAATAGTATATGTGGACAATTCTTTTACGGGAAGTCCTTCGGGACTGATATAGTAGTTTTCGCTTGCGTGTTGCCATATCACAAGGAAACAAGCCAACACGCGGAGGATGTCCATAGAAAATTCTCTTTGCTGGGTCATAGCTAATCTGATTATGTCATGTCCATATATGCTGACGTCATAGAGGACTATAGAAAATTAGTGATTTCTTTCAATGCCGATACGGTATATGTGGGAGGCTGGGGAGGAATAAAGTCGGGATTTGCCTGATTGAAAAATACTGTATCCAATCCTGCTTTCATGCCTCCTTCTACGTCTGTATTATAGTTGTCGCCAATCATCAGAATGTTCTTGGGAGATGCACCAATCTTATTGATTACATATTCGAAAAAATGGATAGACGGTTTGTTGTAGCCAATATCCTCGCTAAGGTTTATTGTCTCAAAAAAGTCTTTTAATCCAGAGGAGGTTAGTTTCTTGTATTGTATGTCATGAGGTCCATTACTGCAAAGATGTAATTTGTAGCCCTTGTCTCTTAGATATATTAAAAGTTCTTTTGCGTTTTCAATCACAGCGGTTTTATGTGAACATATTTCCAGGAATTTGGAGTTGATTTCCAAGAAGAACTCGTCTTTGGGGAAATTGTCTTTGTTCCCACTTAATGTTGACAATGGATTTTTGAATCGATCTATACCTAATTGTGTGAGTGTGATTTTCTGCTGCGCATAGAGATCCCATAGACGGACATTATTCTCCCAATAGGTTTTGTGGAAAATCTGGTACTCAGCAATATATCTGTCAAGCTGGTAGAGGCTAAATACATCTTTAAGTGCTTCCTCCGAGTTACGATGGGTGTCGTACAACGTGTCGTCAAAGTCAAAGAATAAATTGGTGTATTTCTTCATGATTACATACTCGTTTTGATGCCTTCAAGCTCCAACAGTTTGACTTTTCTTTCTAATCCTGCGCTATATCCAATTAGTTTCCCCGAAGCGCCAATGACTCGATGACATGGGATAATAATTGGTATAGGGTTGTGGCTGACTGTACCTCCGATGGCTTGAGCCGACATGTTTTTGAAATGATATTCTTCTACAATGATTTCGGCGATGTCTTTGTAACTCCTCGTATGTCCATAGGGAATATGGGTGAGGATTTCCCATACGAAGATTCTGAAAGGTGTGCCTTCTAACTTTATCTTTGGCGTGAAATCCGGATTCTTTCCTTGAAAATAAATATCAAGCCAACGTTTGGTTTCTTCAAGGATAGCCGTGCCTGGTTTATAGTTTGTTTTCGCTGGGTGAGTGGATATTGTTTTCAATCCGTTGAAATGTATTCCCGTTAGGTATTGTCCATCGCTTGAGAGAGTGATATCTCCTATTGGTGAGTTATATTGACAGGTATATTGCATCTGAAAATTATGTATGTTGTAAAGTTAATAAATAATTTGTGAACAAAGAGAACATGTAACAAAAAAAGAGGATACTCCAAATAAAGAAGCATCCTCTTCTGTTTCAGATAAATATCTTTTAATTACCGATTTTCGGCAGTTTGCTCAAGGAATCCTTAATAGCATCGTCACTTGGAATGACGTCAGTCATCGTCTTGTCATTATACTGCTGGTAGGCCTTGAGGTCATAATAACCAGTTCCTGTAAGATTAAAGATGATGGTTTTTTCTTCTCCTGACTCCTTGCATTTTATCGCCTCGTCGAGTGCTACACGAATAGCATGGCTTGATTCTGGTGCAGGCAGAATGCCTTCTGTTCGTGCGAACTGGGTTGCGGCTTCAAATACGGAGGATTGCTCGACGGCGCGTGCCTCAAAGTAACCATCATGATAAAGTTGTGCAAGAATAGGACTGATACCGTGGAAACGAAGACCTCCTGCGTGATTGGCGGAAGGAATGAACTGGCTTCCTAAGGTGTACATCTTTGCTAAGGGGCAAATCATTCCTGTGTCACAGAAATCGTAGGCATATTTTCCTCTGGTAAAGCTGGGACAAGAAGATGGTTCTACACCGATAATTTTGTAGTTGGCTTCGCCACGAAGAATTTCACCAAAGAATGGTGCGGCAAAACCTCCAAGATTAGAACCTCCGCCGGCACAACCAATAATGATGTCTGGTTTGATGTCGTATTTCTCTAACGCCTTCTTTGTCTCCAAACCAATGATTGACTGATGAAGGACAACCTGACTTAATACAGAGCCAAGAACATATCTGTAACCTGGTGTTGTGACGGCCGTCTCTACGGCTTCGGAGATAGCACATCCCAATGAACCTGTAGTTCCAGGGTGGTCGGCAAGAATCTTGCATCCGACTTTTGTCGTATTGCTCGGTGACGGTGTAACGGTTGCGCCATATGTGCGCATTACCTCGCGACGGAAGGGCTTCTGTTCATAAGAGACTTTGACCATAAATACTTTACAATCCAGGTTAAAGTATGCACAAGCCATACTTAACGCTGTTCCCCATTGTCCTGCTCCGGTTTCTGTGGTAACACCTTTCAAACCTTGTTTTTTAGCATAATAAGCCTGTGCAATGGAAGAGTTAAGCTTATGGGAACCAGATGTGTTGTTTCCTTCAAATTTATAATAAATCTTGGCAGGTGTCTGAAGAGCTTTTTCCAAAAAATATGCTCGAATCAATGGGGATGGACGATACATCTTGTAGAAATCCAGGACTTCGCCGGGAATATCAAAGTATGGTGTGTTGTTATCCAATTCCTGCTTGTTTAATTCTTCACAGAAGATGGGGTTCATCTCTTCAATAGTCAGGGCATGTCCGTCAGCTGGACTGATTAACGGTGCCGGCTTGTTTTTCATGTCGGCCCGGACATTGTACCATTGTGACGGGATTTCGTCTTCATTTAAATAAATCTTGTAGGGAATTTTTGAGCTCATATTATATATGTGTTGATTACAAAACTATTGCAAAGTTATAATTATTTTGTGCTTTTTCTTTCAAAATGTCTCGATATTTTAAAATGTTTTTCTCATTTTGCAAATTTTCTTTGTTTATAGATGGCGGTTTAATTATTCTTTGGTATACTATCATCATATTTTGAAGCCTGTTTGATGAGATTGACTTCCTTGACGTTCCGGCTTAATTCCCGAGTGTTGTCCCGCCATACGATTGGTCCGTCTGCAAGTTGTCCGGTGTAAATACCATTCATGAAAACGCAATCTCTTATTGGAGATTTGATTTCAATAAGCATGCGACCGTCGCCAATGAGGTTTTGAGCATATATATCATGTATGCGAGGAATCTTTGTTGCCTGGCCATATCCCCTGTTGCCGACCAATAAAGTATAAGGACAGCCTTGATAGGGGGTTGTAACTAACGGGTCTTTGGCAACAGTAACACCATTGATATAAACATGATGAATGCTTGCGCTATCGCTGGTCCGAAGAGCGATGCCGGCATAGTTACTTTTTATGTTTGTTATAAAAATGTGTTCAATGTCGTCCTCTGGTCCCTGGTGGGCACATGACGTGACTTGGAAAGAGTTGATGTCACCATTTCTGTGATATTTTTCTCCCATATCTAAGGCTGACAGAGCAATGCAATCGTCGCCATTGACAGAAGTGATATCGTCAATACGGAAATATTTGCAACCTTCACGTAGATCAATGCCGTCGTTGTTGAAAGTGTGAATGCGTTTACCTTGTAACATGCGGTATTGCGGACAGTGAATCCGTAAATGGCTGATGTCTGCATGGTGTACTTTCTCGAATGTAACAGCCCAAGTATGAGCATATTCTATTGTAATATTCTTAAGTTGGAAACTATCAACATAAGCCATGAGTATCAAGAAGTTCCGCCAATCAGAGGTCTGTTTTGCTCCTTCTTTGCCGGCATCGCTGCCATAGCTGCTTCTGTCTTTATTGTAGTTGGGTGCAGGATTCAAGCTCAGTTTGCGAAGTCCGTCACCAGTTGCCCTGGGATTGTTGGCTCCGCGTAATATGGCATTCCCTTGGCCTATTATCGAGATGTTGTGATTCCATTGAGGCTCTGATATGCCAATGCCGACATTGTTGCTTCTAAACATGTTGTCGCGGCATCGGTCAGACAGCTGTAATGTACAGTTGTCTAAGATAACAGTCATTCCAGAGGGGATACGTATAGCCTCATCGATGCTCCAGAAAGATCCGTTAGTGCTACCTGTTCTGGGTATGGTGATGCTTTGTGTCGTTTTACAAGCTTTATCTACGGCTTTTTGGATTCTTTCGGTGTCTGTCCCTTTAAATTGTAAAGGTGTGATAGTGCCGGTTATGGAAGAAGCTGCATGCTGAGGGCCGGACAGAATACAACAGAGGAGTGAGAGTTTGATGAGTTGTTGTAACATTGCTTAAATATTAATAAAGAGGCGATACCTTAAAGTGTTGATTTCTCTTCTAATGCCAGTGCCAGCTGGTCAGGGCAAGATGTGGATTTGTTTCCACACCTAATACCTTTTAATAATCTTATAACGTCTTCTGATTTCTGGTTTTCCACTAACCTGGAAATACCTGTTGTGTTGCCGGGACATCCGCCGACAAACTGCACGTTATGAACGCGACAGTTTTCGTCCAATTCAAAGTTTATCGCTTTAGAGCAAGTACCTGTAGTTATATAAGTAAATTTTCTCATGATACAATTATTAATTTGTTTTACAAAGATACAAGTTTTAACCATAATTGAGACCAGGAATGAGCCTCAAGACAAAGAGTGTGGCAGCCTTTAATGACTAAAGATGTATTTGGTCCATTCATAATGCCTTCTTTTGCGTGGGTATTCGTTGTCTGCTTGATTGCTATAGGCCTCTCTTTCAAAAGATATGTTGTCGTATGCTTTTATGGAATCATGATAGTATAACAGCTTTATCAGCCATTCTGCCAGATACCATATATAAAAGAAAATAAAGAGCATTTCACGTTGTTGTAACGTGTGTATGTATTCGTGATTAGTCAGAACAGGACCTAGTTTCCTGTTGGAGAAAACAAAACCTAAAATATTAATGGCAGCAAAATTCTTGCCCAGATACAATCGTCTGATAATAATGATTCTCATTGTCTTAAAGCTTAACAGGAAAGTATGTATGTGATGTTTTGATAGTGGGTATAATCGTATATCAGGATATTTGTTGGCAAGAAAAAAGAAATAAAAACAGTTATGCCTTTTGTGAAAAATAATAGAGATATTCTAGTCTAAGTTGTTATTTATGTTATTTTAGTGTTAATTCTCTTGATAAATATGAAATTTATTTTCTATCTTTGTTTTGGATAATACCCAATCATTGTTGTGTTATGAAAAAATTGTTTTTTATACTTATCTTGGCGGTATCGTTTTGTCTATTAGTTTTCGCAAGCAAAGATACTCAGTTATTTTTATTCTATAATGGAAATGTGATGGCAACAATTCCTGTAGATTCTATTGACAGTACAGCAATTGTTAATGCCAAGCAAATAAAATTCTACGATGCTAAGAGAAAGATTTTGGGCTCTCGGTTTATTTCCCAGTTGGATAGTATGGTTTTCGGAGAAGAGACATTCAAGGTGTCGCTGGGAACATCTAAATGGGAAATCAGTTCTTCTGTAGCTTCGGCAGCAGAGGATAGTTGGGTGAATAGCAATAAGTTGTATGCTCAAGCTGGTACGAAAGCCTCTGTCTCCTATATTAGTACCTCTTCGGGCGGAAATGCTTCCCAGCCGGTTCGTTGCCTGAATGGCAATAATCTCTCTGTGTCTAATTTGTATACAAATGACGCAATTGTTTATACCATACCTGTAACAGTCTTGGCAGAGGGGACGGTTGTCGATTTTATGCTTACATTGTATACGCCTTCGTCAAAATCGCCCAAATATTGGATATTTGAATACAATGACAATGGTGTGTGGAAATCTGTTGAGGAAGACTTGAAAATGGCTTCAGAAGATCCGAGCATAAAATACTCTTTCTATATCAAATATTTTAGTAGTGCGTTATACACAACTTTTGTTCAGAGTTTCAAAGTCCCCAAAACATTGAGGAATACCGATTTGAAAATGCGTTGTAGAGTAGTAGGAGGTTACAATAATGCCGGTGGCACACTGACCGCAGAACCAGATGCATATGTGGGATTCGTGAATTCGTATTATAGGTCATGCTATATTAATACCTATCAGTCTGTTCCTGTGAAAGATACAATAAAAGTTGCCGTTTTGGGTAATTCCTTTACTTATTATTATGGTACTGCTTTTATGCTAAAGGAAATAGCCAGTTCCCAAGGTCATGACATCAGGATGCGTGCAAGTTTGAAAGGTTCGCAGAGTTTCGCAGACCACTTGTCTTTGGAATTGTCCAAAAATGTGGTTGACGAAGGTGGTTATGATTATGCCATATTACAAGATGTTTCAACGAATCATTCTTCCTATTATACTGATACCCTGTCCAATGCAGCTATTCTGAATAACGCAAAGGTTTTGGTGAATAATTTCAAGGCTTCGTCTCCATCTGTTCAGCCGATTGTAGAGAATACTTGGTCATTTATGGGTTCTTCGGGTAATTATATGGGATATAATGGCTATGATGAGTTCGACAAGGCTCTGCAATATGGTTCTATCCTTGTAGCCGCAAAGACCAATTCGTGGGAATCACCTATAGGAGTTGCTTTCCAGAAGGCAAGAGCTGCCGGTATAAGTGATTTGTATCATACAGACAATAAACATCCTAATAGGAATGGATCATATTTGAAGGCATGTGTGAACTACCTCTTGTTATATGGTGAGCCGTTTGACGAGAATGTGCCGAATTGTCTTGTTGATGCTACAACAGCGAAGAAACTTCGTGATATAGCTGAAGATGTTGTTTTGAAGGATATTAATGTATGGAAGAATCCTGATGTTACGAAAGTTACCTTTGATACTCCAACACCTGTGGATACTCTTAAATTTGATTCAATAGTCTTGGGTGAAAATGGCATCAAGACAGCAGCACAATTAATGTCTTTTGCATCACTTTGGAACTCCAAAGGTGATGTGTCGTCATATAAGAATGCATCAGGAGAAATAGCCCTCTTGAATGATATAGACTTGACAGGATACACATGGATTCCTATTGCAGACAGCCCTTCTGGAAACACTATTAATAATGGTACAGGCACTACATATAGTGCCGCGTGTGTTCCATTCAATGGCGTATTTAATGGTAATGGGTATACTATTTCTGGCATGAAGCAAAATGTTACGACTTCTCAAGTGTCAGGTATGTTTGGTGTTGTGAAAGGTGGAACTGTTAAGAATGTCAATTTGGATGCATCGTGTACTCTTTCTGTCAATAAGAGTGGTGTGGCTTCTGGCTGTGCATATGGTTTCATTGCCGGATGTCTTTCTGATGGTGTTATCTCTAATTGTAACGTTGCAGGATTGATAACTTCTTCTGTTATTAACGGTTCTTCAATGGTATGTTTGTCTGGTGTTGTCGGACATGTGTTTGATACTAATGCATCAACTCTGATTGAGAATTGTACATATAACGGTAGCATTAGTAATGTATCGTCGAATGTTATGGATAACTCAAATTGTGCCACATGTGCTGGAATAGTCGGTTTCGGACGTACAAAGACAAAAGCAAAGTACTTTACAGTTAGGAATTGTGTCAACAATGCTTCCATAACAGCGTCAATACATAGAACTGCGGGTATCCTTGCTTCTTCAAGTAATGGAATGCACTTGGAGGGTTGTATTAACTATGGTACTATCACCAATACTCTGCCGTCAAACTCTAAAGGAAATCGTGCTGGCGGAATAGTTGGACTGAATTCCAATACAAGTGATAATTACAATGATTATATGGATGGATGTAAGAATTTTGGTACCATTGTTTCAGGAAGCCCTGTTAATGGGTATGAAGTTATTGGAGGTTTGGCAGCAATAGTACGTCGTACGGTTGTAAAGAATTGTTCGTCCAATTGTACAGTGTTAGCTCCAAGTGGCGTACAAAGCAGAGGTGTTTTTGTCGGAATGGTTAATGACAATAAAGCTTCATTTACAAACAACAAAGTTGCAGGGGCTGTTGCTACAGGATTGGATCAAGACGGTAATTATATTGGCTTAGTTACATTGACTTCGTCGAATTATAGTTCATATTTCGGAGTTGTGGGTGCTGATTATTCTGTTCCGTCATTCAATACGACAAATATCCAGTTTGGGGAATAATCTCCAGGAATTATTGGATTTTCTGAAAAGATATGGGCAAGAGATGATATCAATGGTGTTATAAAAATAACGGCGGCAATCAGACAGATTGCCGCCGTTATTGATTTTGTAGATGTTATTTCTTTTTGGGGAATGTAATCCAAGCGCAGATGGGGTAGTGGTCACTTGGATTGTGAATTTCGCGTGTCTCAGCTTTAATCTCCTTTGGGGCTGCCTTGAATTCTGCGTCTGACAATTTCTCTCCTAACCAGTAATGGTTTGTCAAAATACCATAGCGACTAACTTTGGTTCCTTTACCTACGAAGATGTGGTCAATTCTTGAAATGGTGAATTTTGAAGCATCCCATCCGTTGAATGTTCCTCCTGGGGCAAATTTTGCCTCAGCAATACTATATGAGTCAACGAGCTTCCCTGTGGCGATGACAGTTTCATAGGCATCGCTGAACTGGTTGACATTAAAATCACCTGTGACGATTACATTATCTGTGTTGTTTGCTAATTCTGCTATTTTGGCAACGATGAGTTTAACACCTTCTCTTCTGGCCTTTGTGCCGACATGGTCCAGATGTGCATTAAAGAACCAGAATTCTTGTTTTGTCTCCAGATCTTTCAGATGAACATAGCTGCAGACACGTCTGCAAACTGCGTCCCATCCGTAAGAAACCTCATTAGGTGTCTCACTCAACCAAAAAGTGCCATTCTCTAACTTCTTGAAACGTTTTTTATTAAAAAACACAGGGCTATATTCGCCTTTTTTTGCGCCATCGTCTCTTCCAACACCCACATAGTCGTAATCGGGGAGCCTTTGCAGTATATCTTGCAATTGAGGATGTGTGACTTCCTGTGCTCCAAATGCATCAAAGTTTTGGAAACGGATGAGATCGCAAAGAATGTCCCTGCGTTGTTCCCAGCCGTCGTTGTGCTCGTAGTCAGCCTTTGTCAAAAGGCGAATGTTGTATGAACCTACGTTTAATTCCTTGGAGAATAAACAGAGGCTTATGCCCAACAATGTGATAATCAAGAAGAATGTACGTTTCATATAATTGTTTATTGTTAAAGTGTATTTAAGTACCGCAAAGATATTCTTTTTTCTTTAAATGTTCAAAAGTTTTGACTACCTTTGTTCGTAATAATAAAAACATAAAATGAGTTTCAATGATTTGGTGTCACGTCGATATAGTGTACGTGATTATCTGCCGAAACCGATTCAAAAGGCAGATTTGGAGTATGTCTTGAATTGCGCCCGTCTTGCTCCGTCAGCGGTGAATAAACAGCCGTGGCATTTTTATATCTGCAAGTCGGATGAGGCGAAGGGAAAACTACATAAGTGTTATGACAGAGAATGGTTTAAAACGGCTCCTGTTATCATTATAGCATGTGTGTTGCATTCAGAGGAATGGGTGAGACAAAACGACAGACGTCCTCATGGTCTTGTCGATGTTTCTATTGCAGTTGAGCATATTTGTTTGGCGGCAACAGAAAAGGGATTGGGAACTTGTTGGGTTTGCAATTTTGACGCTAAAATGCTTCTGGATTTGTTTGACCTTCCAGTAGATGCTGACCCCGTGGCATTGATTCCTATTGGATATCCTCGTGTGGATAATCCTGAAAAGAAGCGCAAAAACTTAATTGAGATTGTGACAGAGTTATAGTATTATATTAGGGAAAATGAAAAAATATTTAATTGTTCTGATTGTCATGGTGAGTGTGTGTTCTCTATCAGCCCGTTCGTTGTCCTCTTCTCCATTGTGGGGCAAGAAGATAAATGTTATCGGGGACAGCTATGTCTATAATCATAAGGAATCATGGCAATTTACATGGCATGCGAAAATTGCTGACAAATATAAAATGACATATCGCAACTATGGTAAAAACGGAAACGGATTGGTTACTTCTTCTGCTTCTGGAGTGCCTGTGGTGAAGCGGTATGGAGAAATGGACCATGATGTTGATTACATTGTTGTCGTAGGTGGTAAGAATGATTATAACAAGCAGATTCCTATGGATGAGTTTATTGAAGGTTTGCGGAATCTGTGTGTCAGTCTTGCCAAGGATTATCCCGGGGCAAAAATTTGCTTTTTCACTCCTTGGTGTATTTATCCTGATTCATCAAAGGATCCCAAAGCACTTAAGCTGGTTGATTATGTGAATGCTATAATAAAGGTGTGTGGAGAATACTCCTTTCCTGTATATGATTCAAGCAGGAAAGCCGACGTCAGAATGTACAGTCCTGAGTTTCGTTCAAAATATTGTCAAAGCCCTACTGATGTGAGCCATCTGAATCAGCAGGGACATTTGTATTTCATGAATAAGGCGGAGGTTTTCTTGTTATCGCTTTAAGTCCAGAACCCTTTTTAATAAAGCAGAATTCTTGGGAGTTAATCAATAGTTTTTTATCCATACCATAGGAAGAAGGGTATGGGTATTCTTACAAAAAGAATACCGTTACTGATGTTTCAGTAACGGTATTAAGAAACTTAATAGGGGGTAACCGAATTATTTCTTAGCAGCAGCAATAGAAGCCTTGCGGTATTCTTTGCCAAGTTTCTCTAACTGAAGAGTAGCTTTGCGTGCACGAGCAGCAGCAGCTTTGTTACCTTCCTTTACGATGTCTGCTTTCAATGCTTCAGCAGTAGCAACGATTTGTTCAACCAATTTTTTCATTTTCTCGTTAATTTAAAAAGTTAATAAAAAACGTTTATTCTTAATATCAGTGTCTCAAAGTTATATATATTTTTTTTATTTGAACAATTTTTTGACGAAAATATTTATTTTTTTTTTGTTTTTTTCCCGAAAATTGATATTTTACCCCGAAAACACCTACTCAACAGCCTTAAAAACTACTTCCAGACCATCATATGCTGCGCGCAAAGGATTAGGAAGACTATTGTTGAGCGCTTCCTGGGATTTATTGTCGTGCAAGCCTGGACTTATATGTGTCAGATAGACTGGTTGTCCTGCTGGGGGAAGATAGCGTTTGGTCGCAATTAGCATGTTTGCAATGCGTGAAACTGTGTTTGCGGAGCTATGGTTGAAAATTCTAAAATCTTCATCATGTCCCATTCCCATGGTTGCTTCCATGACAAATGCTGTGATTGCACGTGGTGTGGTATTGCTTTTATGTGAATCAATACCGGCAGGTTTGGAAGCTCTACCCATAATTCCTCCAGTGTCTGTGGCATAGAGCAACCTGACACCTAACTTTTCTTCAGTTGTTCCTTTCTCAATCAAATAGATCAAAGCCTGCTCGTTGTAGTCACTTGTACAATGGTTGGCAGGCAATGGTGTTATGGTCAATCCATGAATGTTTATAGGTTCGTATAGTTTGAGCGGTATGATTGTTGGTACTGACAGACCAGTGTTTGCTGCTGCTGACTTGAAATCTTTAGTAGCTCTGTCAATCCATGTCTCTGAGAGATATACAGTTTTAATGCCAAGAAGCAGAGCTCTTTCTGGTTGATAATGGTCTCCATGAGAGTGTGTGTAGAATATTTCTTTGGGATGTATATCGCTCGGTAGCATGTCCTCAACGCTAATCGTGAAGTCAATGAGCAATTTGTCTTCTAGAAGGATGCTGCTGTTGCGGCGGGGAGAACTGCCGTCAGATTTCCATCCTGCGGCACCTGTGCCGAGAAAAAGCACTTTCAGGTCCTCTTGATTTGATGCTTCTGAAGCATTTAGATATACTGGCTTGCTGTCAGTTTTACCAGGTAAAGTGTTCTCGCAGGTTACAGGACCGAACGGTGCCGTTGTTTGATGTGATGCCTTTGAGGCAAACAGTTTTTCAGCAAAGCTGGAGGCAAAAAGAGCAATTGTACCTGTTTTTAGAAAATGTCTTCTATTCATAAATAATGTATTTATTAAAGGTTGATAAATATTGTAACACAGATGCTGTTAAGGAAGTCCACAAACATGCTGCCAACAATGGGAATAAAGAGATAGGCCTTGAAACTCGGTTGATATTTGGAGCAAACAGCCTGGATGTTCGCCATGGCATTGGGTGTTGCACCCATGCCAAAACCACAAATACCTGCTGTCAAGACAGCTGCGTCATAGTCCTTTCCCAGACTTCTGAATGCAATAAAATAGGCAAAGAGGGCCATGAAAGTAAGTTGGGCAGCTAACATGAGGATAAGTGGCAAAGCTAAATCCCATAGTTCCCAGAGTTTTAATGTGCACATGGCTATACCTAGAAATAAGGAGAGGCTGTAGTCTCCGTATTGGCTGATAGCTTTCATGTGTATGGTATATCGGCCGCTGAATTCGCCGACGTTTCTTAAAAAGGCGCCAGTAATAAGGCCTCCGATGTAGATGGGAAATGTTAGTCCCATGAGAGAGAGCAGATGGGATAGTCCTGTGCCTATACCAGCGGCTATTATTAATTGATATAGTGCTACTGTATGGTGGTTTCCCAGAGCGTCAAGAGGCTCTTCTGTTGTCTCTGTGTGAAAATACTGTGGTGAAAGCGTTTGAGTTTCTTTTGAGACACCTGTATTTAATTGGTGTTTTTCAATGAGGTGTTCTGCTATGGGACCTCCAATCAGAGAACCGGCTATCAGGCCAAATGTTGCAGCTGCGATGCAGAGTGTAGTTGCTCCGTTTACTCCCATGTCCTCCAATATGGGACCGAAAGCACCGCTTGTGCCATGCCCGCCAATCATAGGGATGCTGCCTGCTGTCATGCCGATGAGTTTGTCAAGACCTAAACAGCTGGCAACACTAATTGAAATAAGATTTTGGCAGAGTATAATGATGATAGTCAATATGACAAGTGTCGCTAAAGTCTTTCCTCCTTGTCGTAATGCTTTCAGATTGCATGTGAAGCCTACAGATGTGAAGAAAAACACCATCATGACTTGTTTGAGTGTGTCATCGAAACTGATAACGCAGTCGCTTGTCATGTATATTATTAATGTAAGCAATGAAAAAAGTATGCCGCCAAGAACTGGTGCAGGAATACAGTATTTAACAAAGGCTTTTATGTGGCGTCTCAGGAGATGTCCTATTATCAGTGCAATTACTGATATGGCAAGGGTCTGGTATAAATCAAAATGAAGCATCCGTTAAATGCAATTTAGTTGTTATATCCATTCTGAGTATATTGGATTTCCTTTTTTTCCAAAGCATTCGCATGGACGTGCAATAAAGCGGATTGGAGCAGTAGTGTGTATTTCATCTTCCGCAAAAACACAGATTACGTTTTCCTCATCATGATTTTCTCCCAGTATGGAACCTGGAGAGAAAACTCGCTTTGTCATTAGGACCTTTGTTACATCCTCATCTTTGATTTCTGCTTGAACTTCATAGTCAAATGCTCTGACACCGGTATTTTTTTTCAATACAGACGGGAAACTGACAACAAATTGTTTCTTTTCTTCTTTTTTCCGGTTTTTTCCGACAGTTTTTGTCACTATGATTTGCGATCCCGCAGGGAATTGGGGAATCGGGGCAATCATGGCTCTGGCTTCAAAGGATAAGGGGGGATTAGATGTTGAGTGGGGAATGGGAATAATCCAATTGTCTCCCAAAGGCTCATCGTTCACGAATTCTTTCTTTTCCAAAGTGATATAGTCATCGTAAACAGTCATGAGCATACCATGCTTACCTTTGTAATAATCCATTACAGGCATCTGTGCAGGTATCTTTTCTTCCACCCGGTAAACTTCGCTGTTTTCTCTTGCCCCTATGGGGTATACATATGAGAGTGAAGCAGTTCCTACACTTGTGAAGGCACCTTGCCATATGGTTCTCTCGTCAGTCAGGGGGTAGTGGGAGTGTCCTGAGAAAGCTACGGCATTGGGATATTCTGAGAGCAGACGTGTTACCTCTCCATTATCCTGCCCCCATACATAAGGTGAGGAGCATGTCCACTTGGGATGGGTATGCTGGATATAGAAAAAAGGTTTTCTTTTGTTGGAAAATTTCTCTTTATGCAGGTTTAGGAATTCTTTCAGTCCGGGCATGTTATCCCTGTTCTGATAGTGCCCGCAGATAAAATAGTATCCGTTTACCTCTTTTAATTGGATAGGTGTCCATTCCTCGTGGTAGTATTTCTGCCATATCTCAGCCTTCCGGTCGCTCATCTTCTCCTTTTCTCTTGTCGCCGTGTCAGGACAAGCTTTCTTTACAAATCCATAACCAGTTCCTTCTATGTCATGGTTGCCGTAGACAAATAGCTTTTTTACCTCATGACCGTCCGGAGCGATGTCATTAGGAAATACACTATACCATTTTTCTGCGGCAATGGCAAATTGGCTTTCAAAACCGTAGTCGGCTATATCACCGGCAATAATAACACCATCAACGTTCTGCTGGCGGAAATACTTTAGAGTATGTTCATATACTGCGGCACTCTCAATATCTTTGATATGGATATCGCTGACGATACCAATCCGGAGTCTTGGTTTACCAAAATTCCTGATATGTTTTGCAAATGTTTGTATGTCTACAAACAATGCTCCAGAGAATAATGCACTATACCTAAGGAAAGAGCGCCTGTTCATTTATCTAAGTATAAATGTCTCGCTTATGTCCATTGAGTCTCCTGCATAGAAGTCAATGTTGATATGGTGCTTGGAAACATGCATCTTGTATGACCCGGCGGCAGGGGAGTATGTGTATCGTTTTAATCCTGGGCGGTATTCGTCAAATAATGGAGTCTCGTCCTTGACAGGTGAGCCGTTGTCGAGTGTAGCCTGTTTTTTCCTTTTTTCACCATACTGGTCTGCACCCTGATACAATACTTTATACTTTCCGAGTTCTTCATTTGACCATACACTGTTCATTGTCATTTGGGTTATTCTTCCTCCGTCACCATGCCAGTCGGCAAATTCTGTTGAGTGAACATGTCCGCAAAGACAAACGACGTTACGTTGGGCAAACAACTTCCTGAAATGTCTTCTGGCGGCGGTATGCTCTTTTGTGTTGCCACCGTGAAAGAACCATCTGCATGATCCTCCGTCAAAGGGGAATAAGGGGCCGTGAGTAATAACGAAAGTATGGCGTGCACCTTTGGTCTCTTTGAGCAGTTTCTCTATCTCCATGTCATCGGGGTTGTTGAAGTCGAGGACGATATATGCGTCTTTACCAATTGTAAAGCTGAAAGTAGTTTTTGTTATGGTTTTCCCCAGTTCTTCAGACATTCTCTTGGGCATGTATTTGTGATAGGTGGCTTTTGCATCGACGCCGCGTATGTCATGATTGCCGACCACAGTAACGAAAGGCAGGTTGCCAAGTTCCTTCTTGAAGCTGTCCATGACATCGCTGAGCATCTTCTGGTGTACTTCGCCTTTTCCACAGTCGCCTTGGATGAGATCGCCCATCTGGAATACCATGCGAGTGTCTGGAGTAATCAGTTTTGATGCTCTTTTCAGCATTCTGGGACACCGTTCACGCCACATCTCGCCATTTCTGGCAAATTCGGCACGCTGAACACGATTGAGCCATTCCACTTTCTCATTGTAATTGGAATGATAAACGCTGGCAGGTTCTGTGTCATAGTGGGTATCTCCGAGGATGACTATTGAATATTCTTTATTTAACGTTTTTGCTTCAAGCGCAGCTAACTCGTCTGTCAATGCTAAACTTAACAAACCCGTTGCTGATAATGAAATGAAATGTCTCCTGTCCATTTGATTTTGTTTTCTTTTGACAAATATACAGAGTTTTTGGGAATCTAAAGACTTTTTTATTTAATTTTGTCTCAAGAACAATAAATTATATTATGGACAGAAGAAAATTTTTAGCATTGTCATCCTTTGGCATGGCGAATCTTGCTTTATGTGACCAGTTTTCTTTGGTTAAGGCCTTAACAATTTCAGGAAGCTCTAAGTATAATATTGTTATCTTGGGTGATCTGCATTATGACACAGAACCGGATAGTGTTTACCATTCAAAATATGTTGATCCAAATGAGAAATCAAATAAGTTGCATCGCTCGGAGTTTGTTCGCAATGGCGAGATGTGGCGTAAGCGCTGTCCTGACCTTTTGAAGCGTGCTTCTCGGTTAATTGACTCTGACACAAAATTTGTTTTGCAGATGGGTGATATCATCCAGGGTGATTGTGGTGATCCGGATATTCATAAGAAGATGCTTTCCGACGCTATAGAAGTGGTGAAGTCACAAGTAACCGATAAGCTGCCTTTCGTTACTGTTGTCGGCAATCATGATATCAGAGGAACACAAGCCAAAGAGGCATATCATGAATTTATGCCTGCGGTGATGTCTTCTGAGTTGGGACAACCTGTTACTAACACATCATTTTGTTTTAATGTAGGCGACGATGTCTTTATTGTTATTGATTTTAACGATCCGGAACCAGCATTATTTGATGAGATGTTGGAGAAAACAAAAAATGCCCGCCATACATTTATCGTTTCTCATGGGACTGTATTCCCTTCTGTCGGAGGATATCCCACTTGGTATTTGTTTGGTGGACGGAAGAGTCCTGCTAACCCAGAAATGTCAAAGCATTTCTTGACTGAGTTTGCCAAACGCAATGCGATTGTGCTGGCAGGCCATACTCACCTGACCGAGCTTTTTGACTGGTATGGCTATGGCGGTCATATTACTCAAATGACCATGAATAGTGTATGGGGAAGACCTGGCAATGGTGAATATAAGGTTTTATGTGATGATCCCAAGAAATATGGTCCGTTCTCTGAGAAGGATGCCAAATATAAGGATTTGTTCACGCCGTACATCCCCGACTTGAAGAGATATAATGTCTCTGCTGCTGCCGGCTCATATAAGTTGAACATTTCGGCCAAAACCATTACTGTTGATTTCTATGCGGGATGTTCTGAAAAACGCAGTCACCAGTTTAAGCTACGATAGAAATATGCTGAATATAAACAGGGGGATGGTTCTCGAGAATCATCCCCCTGTCAAATATATAGGGTGTCAGTCCTGACTAGGGCAGATACACGCCATCTTCTTTGAGAGTCTTGACAAGCTCCTCAGTGTTTAGTTCTTTGGGAGAAGTATTCTTTGCAACAGACATCGCGGCTGCTGTGCCGGCGGCCTGTCCCATGGCGAAGCAGGGAGGGATAACGCGTATCGCAGCCATGACGGGACGTTCTGCGGAGGCACAGCGTCCGGCTACAAGCATGTTGTCAATATTTTTGGGTAGCAAAGCTCTGTAAGGAACATAATAGGGTTCATTGGTGTTCCTGGCCACATATTCTACGCGTCCTTTTCTGTGTATGTCCATACTGTTGGCACAGCAGAAAATAGGGTCGGGATATTTTACGGAGTTCTTGGCGTCTTCAGCTGTGACAGTATATACGCCGTCAATACGGCGTGTCTCCCTGACTCCAAGCTGGTCGGCTGTGGCGGCAAGTTCACAATTCTCACATCCTTTGACATATTTGCGAAGGAATTTGACGATAATGGCGGCTTGTTCCCTTCCTGTGACTTCAGCATCGGTTATTTGCTTGGGATCTAATCCGTCCACGCTGTCGTTCTGAGCCATGTTGACCGTATAGGTGCCGTCAAGATTCTCAAACAACGCTATCTTCTGACGCCATATAGGGAATTCGCCAGCTTCTCTTGCGGCAAGGATTTCCCTCATATAGAACTGTCCTTCAAAGTCATTCTTCTTCTTGCATTCTTCATTGTGGGCATCCATGGCGGCCTTGTTGACATTGCGTACGGTAAAGAAAAGTGATGAGGCTTGGATGTCGCCATTACCATCACCATAGATATAAGGTACACCGGCAGACTCTGCTACATCACCGTCGCCGGTACAGTCAATATAGTTCTTGGCGGTAATCTTCCATATTCCAGCCTTGGTGGCAAAATATGCGGCGGTTATTTTGTTGTCCTTGGTATCTGTCTTGACAAACAGCAGATGATAAAGTAGCTCAACCCCGGCATCCTTGCAGAAATCCTCGGCGGTTTTCTTGAAGCATTCATAGTCAAATGTTGTAAGGCCGTGATGACCTTTGTCACGGTAGGCAGTTAAAGAGCCTATCTCCGATTTAAGTGGATGTATTGCACCGCCCACAGCTACCATGCTGTCTACAAATTCCTCAAAAAAGCCGCGGATAATAAGCGTTTTGCCGTCTGGGGTAGTAGAAGACATTAACGGGGCGACAAGTCCTGATGTCGCCATGCCCCCGAGGCATCCGTTGCGTTCTGCCAGTATTGTCTTGGCTCCCTTGCGCGCAGAGCATATGGCGGCAGAAAGGCCCGCTGGACCACCTCCAATAACCAGAACGTCACAATCGAAGGTTCGGGTGACAGGCAGGTTGATTTCATTCTTGTTGTTTGAACAATTTGCAAACATAGCGATAATACTGATGATTAAACAAATTCTCTTCATGCTGTATGATTTAATTCTTGTTAATGTTTTGTTGTTGAGTTTATTTTACAAAGATAATATATCTCAGGTCTTGGAGGCAAGTTTCTTCTTAAGTTTTTTCAATTCTGGCATGGCCTTCTTCCCGGCAGCTTCTCCCAGGAGAATCATCTGTATGATGTCTGTGCGCTTAAACTCCAATGCGTTATATCCTTTTAAGTCGGGATGTATGTATATATCGGCATCCTTTATGTTCTGATTGTATTTCTTGAGGTCTGGGCGGGTGATGCTCCACCTGATTAAGGTGTTCAAGGGATGAGGGCTAACTTTTATGTCACGGTTTTTCTCCTTCCGTTGCTTCTGGGTGAGGTCGATGGCGATGACTATATCGGCACCCATTTTGCGGGCCACATCTACGGGTAGATTGTTCAACAGACCTCCGTCGGCCAACAACATGGTGTCTATGGCCACGGGCTTATAAATAAATGGTATGGACATGCTCGCTCTCATTGCCAGCGGTAGATAGCCTTTGTCTAAAACTACTTCTTTGAATGAGTTGATATCTACGGCTATACATCTGAACGGAATGGGTAATTTGTTGAAATCTATTGAGTCATGTCTTTTTGTTAAAGCATCGAATTTGGTGGTTAGGCTGTCTCCATACATCATTCCGAATCCTTTTTTCTTGTTTTTCCTGTGACCTGCCGGAAATCCCAGAATCCGGGTGCCGGTGGAATCGTGTTTGTAGATAGACTTCGACTTTATGTCCCTGCTTGTCAGGAGTGAGAGCCATTCCTGGTTGCGAAAGAGAGAGTCGATTTGTTCCGCATTATACCCCACAGCATAGAGCCCGCCTACAATAGACCCTATGCTTGTGCCTACGATGAAGTCTATGGGGATTTGTGATTTCTCGATATATTTCAGAACCCCTATTTCTGCAGCACCTTTGGCACCGCCTCCTCCAAGTACCAGACCTACTTTTGGCCTGTGGGCAGCAAGGCAGGCTGAAGAAGCTAACAGGAAAACGATGATTAGTTTTTTACAAACTTGCATGAATGATTCTGGATGGCGATAATGTATAGCCCTCTGTGTAGCTCCTCAACGTTGATTTGCTGGATGTGGCAATTGCTGTCAAAGGTGTAACCCTTTATTTTCTGTCCGTTGACATCATAGATGGTGGCATTTCTGACTGGAGATGCGCTCTCAATGTTCAAGACATTTGAACACAGAGTGGGGTAGATTCTTACAGTCTCTGGTGTCGTAGATACGGGTGATTTAATATGGGTTGTGTTGGTGTATAAGTGATAAACGGCGATGCCGTTGCCGTAGTTGTATTCTGATAGCAGGATGGAGTTGTCTGCCAGTTTCTCTGCTTTGAAAAACTGGGCGTGCGAGATGTTTTTTACACCTGCATCTCCCAGGGAGGGGCCGGAGAGCAAAACGCTATCTCCTGCGCTAAGGTCTCTTATGGTGAAGCCACCGTTGAAATTTGTCCCGGATGGATGGAGCAGCAAATGATGGTCGTCCAGATTAAAACTCACTCCTCCTGTAGTAGCGCAGAGGTTTGGGACTCTGGTCGAATTCTGCGTGAGATAAATTCCTTGGTCAATACCGTCAAACAGATAAATGCCTTTTGATTTTACCTGATAGAAGAATCTCCCGGGGTTATTGTCTATGGGTAGGACATAACTGTCACTTCCAGCAACCTCCAGTGGCCCGCAGGATAGAATCTCCTCGAGTTTACCCTCCTTGACTTTCAGGATATCTACATATTTCTGGCTATTGGGATAATAATAAACGTAGCCGCCTTCCTTGGAGAAAATATTGCCACTGGCTGATATATATTTGGTCTTTCCAGGATGAGGCAAAGAGAAGTCCACTACAGCGTTTGTTTTTTCCTCTGTGTTATAAAGAATTATCTGGTTAGGGGTTGAACTGTTTTCATCGTTAGATAGAATGAGATTGTTCTTGTCATCACAGGTGATGCCATAGGATGAGCTTCCTTGGGCATAGGAGAGTATAGTGGTGTCGGCGCTGTTGTTCAACGGATATGCCAGCAATTTTCTTGTGCTGCAGTCGTTGGTATATATTGTGCCGTCAATGGCTGTTCCCTGATATGCAGAGTTGTATGGAGAGTTTGTTCTTGCAGGAAATCCCCCGGGGAGAGAGTTGGTTGCCGTACAACGGCTGAAAATAGTCTCCATGTGCAGGGCAAGAGGCTCAATGGTATTCTCTAATGGCCATGTCATGGTAACATATATCGGACGATGGTCTGAGACATAGGGCTGGTTGATTACAGCCTTGTCGGTCAGATTGACATCTTTACCCTTGACGCTTGCTTTGTAAACGGCGATGTAGTCAATGCAGCGGTTGGGGTTATTGGCGGGATATGTATATTGGTTCACGTCAGACAAAATGGTGAAATCCTTTTTGAATAATTCTATCTCGGAGGATGTGGGAAAGGCATTGAAGTCGCCGGCGATAAAAAATGGTTTGTGGCATGATTTGGCATACTCTGATATTATCTCAAATGAGGAGATTCTGTTTTCCTGTTCCTGATGGCACAAGTGTGTACAGGCGAAGATGAAGTTCTTGAACTCGCATACAAGCATGGCTCTGGCTTCCTTCCCGGGCAGGGGAACCTTCTGGGTTTTGACGGGCTTCTCCTTGCTCAGTATGCCGATACCATATGAGCCGCCATTATAGGCGATGGTTCTGGTGTATGAACCATTCATGCCTGTAAGTCTGCTGAGGTCTGCAATCTGGTATTTTGAACTCCTTTTGTTGCAGCTGTCAAGTTCCTGCACGGCTACTACGTCGGGCATGTTGCTCAGGATGACGTCAGCGGTTTTGCTCTCGTCAACAACGCCGTCCGAACCGGCGCAATGCCTTACATTGAACGACATGAGGCGCATGTCGTCCCAGTTGGGATATTCCAAGGCAGGCATGGATGACGGGTCAAGGTAGTCGCAGGTCATCATATATACCCCCATGCCGGCGTAGAGAGAATAGTTTGTAGCGGAATTGACTGTCCAGACAGCAACCTGTAATCCGGCATTGTGGAATTTCCTGACAGTCTCGGCGTCAAAATATCCGGCCTGAATGCTGGGATCGACTTTCCATGTGACACACCAGTCAAAATGATTTGCCCAGTATTCTCCTGTCAGGAATTGACATTTCAGGCCGGGGTAGTTTGTCCGGATATATTCAATGGATTTCTTCATCGAGGTCAGGAATACAGCCTTTGACTGTAAACCGTAAGATTCAACCAGCGCATACAGTCCGGGGAAATTCGTCATGCTGTTATTGTTGATGCCTGTTGTCCATTTCAACTCAATGACAGGTATGACATTGTATTTCTTGCAGATGGCCAGGTATTCGGCTACCGTGCAGATCTTCCCCTTGTAAGTAATGCCGCCTCTTGTCTGTGACAGATTCTCGGCTTTCAGTTCTTCCAGCGTGGCGTTTGCCACGGTGAGAGAGCCCCCAAGGCTTGTGGTTGTCTCGTCATGACAAATGACATACTGGCCGTCTTTAGTTACTCTCACATCACATTCAAGGCCGCCATATCCGTATATTTCCACGCCATTGGTGTATGCCTCTACCGTGTTTTGTACGCCCGTGTACCCGCCGCGATGCCCTATGAAAATAGGCTTCCATGCATAGCCTTTGACTATAAGGCAGAGCGATATTATGATAATTGCTGACAGTTTCATTTTGATAGTTATTTACTATACAAAAATACACTTTTTATTGCTTATATGCGTGCGAATTTGAGGATATTTTTATTCAATAGGGACGATAGGTCAACTAAGCCTTATAGGGCTTTAACTTGCTGTTTTAGTTGCTCTCGCTCGGAAAAACTAAAAATAAATTTGGCTTTTCGCTCGCTTATTCGTAACTTTGAAAAATTAACTGAATATTTAAATAATTTCATAATGAAAAATCTGTTCTTGTTTTTTGCTATTGCTTCTGTTGTGCTGAGTACCAATGCGCAGCTGAAAACAGAGAGCAATACCTCTGTGATTGTCAATAAGGAGTTGGAGGCCGACCTCGTGGTATGTGGCGGAGGTCTCTCAGGAGTATGTGCAGCTGTCTCCGCAGCCCGTCACGGTGCTAAAGTTATTCTTATACAGGACCGCCCCGTCTTGGGCGGAAATGCCTCCAGCGAGATGCGTATGGGTATTGTCGGTGTTAAGAACGACGACAGCCAGGAAACGGGCATTCTGGAGGAGATGCAGCTCCGCAATTTCCGCTATAATCCGTTGCAGAGATATACCCTTTGGGATGACGTGATATATTCTACCGTTGTCTCAGAGAAGAACATCAAATTGCTGCTCAATACTTCCGTACAGGACGTTGTTATGTCAGGTGAGCGTATCTCTGCTGTGAAATGCTGGAATACAAACGCCTATACCAAATATACCATTAAAGGCAGGATGTTTATTGATTGTACAGGCGATGGCATCTTGCGTTTGTCGGGTGCCAAATATCGCTGGGGACGTGAGGCGAAGACCGAGTTCAATGAGAGCTATGTCGATATTACTACCCCCGATGCCAAGACCATGGGCAATAGTATCTTGCTTCAGCTGCGCAAGACAACAGAGAATCACCCGTTCAAGGCCCCTGAATGGGCATACCATTTTACAGAGGATGATTTCAATTACTCAAAAGATAAGAGTACCATTCCCGGTGTGAAGTTCAATTACAAGAAACCATATCCCAAGGATAATAATTTCTGGTGGATTGAGTTTGGTGGTAATATCAATACCATTTTTGATGCCAACGATATCCAGTATGAGCTCAAGCGTATTGCTTATGGCGTTTGGGAGTATATGAAGAACCATCCTGACGGACGTTGCCGCAATTATGATCTCGACTGGATTGGTTCCTTGCCGGGCAAACGCGAGAATGTAAGATACGTTGGTCCCCATATCCTTACTCAGGATGATGTGTTGAATGGCGGACATTTTGATGATGTCGTTGCCTATGGCGGGTGGACTCTCGACAACCATGACCCCGAGGCCTTCCACAAGAAAGGAATCATTTCGGTTGAATTTGTTGCTCCGAAATTGTACGGCATACCCTTTGACTGTCTCTATTCTGTGAATGTTCCTAATCTGATGTTTGCAGGACGCGACATATCAACATCCCACATGGCATTCTCTTCCACGCGTGTTATGGCGACATGTGCCTTGTTGGGTCAGGCCGCAGGAACAGGTGCAGCTCTCGCTTTGGAGAAAAACATAACGCCGGCCCAAGTGCGTAAGGACTATATCTCACAGCTCCAGGCAGAACTGGAGGATGACGATGTGCTGCTGCCACATCGTTGGCGCAAGCCTTCTCCGCTCACCATGTCTGCCAGGATGGAAGATTCCCTGCAGGTATTGCGTAATGGAATTGACCGCAGATGGGAGGAGGCTGACAATGGCATCTGGGTTGCTCCCGGCGCAGAGACTGTTACTTATACGTGGAAGAAGCCCGTGGAACTGACAGGGGCGCGACTCATATTTGACTCTAACCTGAAGACACGCAGTAAGCGAATGCGCAAGCTTGAGGCCACGACAGAGCGGGCAGAATTGCCCCCAATGATGGCTAAGAGTTTCAGGTTGGAGGCCAGGGTAGGCGGCAAATGGCAGACTGTCTATACGGATGAGGAAAACTATCTCCGCTTGCGTAAGGTGACATTCGGTAAAGTTAAGGCTGATGCCTTGCGTCTTGTTGTCACTTCAACATGGGGAGCTCCTCATGCTCATATCTTCGCCTTTGACGCTTTGTAAACAATTTCCCTATGCGTGGTGTTCGTGTTTGCTTTCTGGCACTTGCTATTATATTGAGTTGCAATGTCGCGGCCAGAAAGTGTAAACTCAATGTCATGAGCTTTAACATGTTGTTTGAACATGTCAAGCCGGCTCAGGAGGAGCGTCAGTGGGTTAACCGTCTGCCCAATGCCGTCGAGTTTTTCAGCCAATACAGACCCGATGTGGTTGGGACTCAGGAATTGCAGACCTTCCAGGTCCGGGAGTTTGTGGCCCAATCAGGCTATGGCTGGGTAGGTGGAAGTTTGAGCAGGGGAAACCGTGAGGGTGATAAGAGTGAGAATGAGGCCATCTTTTACAGGAAGGACAAATTGGAGGTCCTTGACGAAGGCAATATATGGTTCTCTGAGACCCCTGATAAACCAGGCTCATTCTCGTGGGGAATGAAATATCCTCGCATGTGCACATGGGCAAAGTTCAGGGAACGTTCCTCCGGCAAGGTTTTCTATGTGCTGAATTCCCATTTCTATGTGGATGCCGATAAGGAGGATGCCCGGCTGGAGGCTGCCAGAATTGTCATGGATAAAGTGCGTGAGGCCATTAAGGATGCACCTGTGATATGCACAGGCGATTTTAACGGACTTGTAGAGAATGCCAGTATTCAATATTTGCTGAGAGATGGCGTCCTGAAAGATGCACGCGTCATGGTTAAGAAACCGGAAGGCCCAGAGGGGAGCTTTCATGGTTTCCGCAGGAATTTCGTTCCCTCCAGAAGGATTGACCATATCTTTGTGTCAGACAACGTGAAGGTAAAGTCCTATCGTATCATCGATGATCAGATAAAGACATATAGATACATCTCAGATCATCTCCCGGTAAGTGTTTTCTTGGAATTTTGACGAGAACATATCTGTCTGCCATAAGTGGAAAGATGCTGAAAGGAAAAGCATTGTTCCTCGCAGGAGATAGATTATGTTCCGTAGTCCCATTCTGGCAAGAATTGGCAAGTTCTTGCCAGAATGTTGAAGTGTGATTGATGGAAATACTTGGCGATTGACCAGGAGATTTTCACCATTCATTCTAAATTTTTCCATTCAGATAATAGATGTAACAATTTTTTGTGTAATTTTGTGTTGTCCGCATGGAGGTGGCGACCTCCTTATCAGGACATAATAATAGAACGAAGAGCGTTTGATGTTATCTGCGTTGGGAATCTAGACAATTTCATAACTACAAGGATAATGGACAAAGACGCTCACGTCTCTTGGATAAAAGTACGCTTGCAAAAAGCAAGAATACAATATCCTTGGGCGTGGGCTTTGTTTATTACTTTGTAGTGGGCAAGTCTAGAGCCTCCAAGCAGTAGTATTCAAAGTTACCACGCTTTTTGTATGTTTAAAATTTAAGAAGAATGTTACTTGGTGACGGTAACGATGTTTGTTCAAAATGAAATACTGCGGTTTATTTCTTGTCAGTCTGCTAATTGCCAGTTGTTGTACTACTACAACAACCTACATTCCAGAGCAGTTTACTCAGATTAATTATACAAAAGACAATAAAACCATCTGTGTAACTGATTCTGCCGGAATCCTTACCGTAGAATCACCCGAAAAAGATTACGCCATAACAGTTTTTTATGAAAATGTTGACAGAAACAAGGTGAAAGCAATAAAACAAGCAAAAATGAATCTTGGTATGGCTACATTTAGTAAGTCTTGGAATATGAATGTCAATAGTGCTTCAGGTGTTAGTTATTATCTGGAATCTGCAAAGGCTGAAGCAGCAGCAGCGGCAAATGTGGCAAATGAGATGAAACTTGGGATTTTTGCCGTCATAAACAATTATTCCCAAGAAGATTTATTTGTCGCGAATATGACAAATGGTCTTTCGTGTACTCATATTCCAGCAGAATCGCGGTTGACTATACCATTGAATAATCCTGAGAATATCCAATTAAGAATAACCAATATCGATCCTGTTTTTATAACTGCTGATGCGAAGAAACCAGAAGTGGCTTATGTCGCTATTACAGCCCACAGTAAAGTGAATAAGAGAATATTGGCATATGAGGATAATGCTTGTTGGGTATATAAAGTATATGAAGAGGTAAGTTCAAATTATTATGCCACGCGTTATGTCAAAATAAGCAAAGATACTTTTAGGAAAGAGATACTTTCTCATAGGGAATATATGGAATACATCAATAAGAAATAACTTAAAACCAATATAAAATGGAATGTAGATTAATTGTATCATTAGTATTTGTGATTACCACATTAGCCTCTTTTGCCCAGAAAGACGTGACAACATTTCTGGGCATTCCTGTGGATGGAACAAAGACCGAGATGAAACAAAAACTCATAGCAAAAGGGTTTGTGCCTAAAAAGGAGATGGATGATGAGCATTTAGAAGGCGAATTTAACGGAAAAGATGTTCGTGTGTATATTGTAACAAATAACAATAAGGTGTACAGACTAATGGTAGGCGATGCATACCCTATGGATGAACCCGACATAAAAGTCAGATTTAATAAACTTGTCAGACAGTTTAAAAATAACCAGCGCTATGTATCCTTAGGAGATCAAACTATCCCTGATGATGAAGATATATCATATGAAATGACTGTTAAAAACAAACGCTATGAAGCTGCTTTTTTTCAAGTTCCAGACCCTCAAAAGATGGATTCTGTTTCATTGCAAAAGCAAATAAGAACTTATCTCTTAAACAAATATACTGAAGAACAACTTCAAAATCCTCCTGACGAAATATATAATGACATACAATCAGCCGCAATAAATTTTACCGCAGATATGTTTAGAAAGAAACTTGTATGGTTTAGGATATCTAAATCAGTTGTGTCATATGGACAATACCAGATTATGATGTATTATGACAATGAATATAACAAATCTAATGGTGAAGACTTGTAAAGTATTGATGTGATTATATGGGTAGCCATCAAGATTTGTGAAGATATGCTTCCGCAATACCTGTAGAGAGGTGTTGTGGAAGTATTATTATATAGTTACCTATATTATTTCAACTCTGAACTTTCAACGATTGTTCCTTTCTCCGCGAGGGCAGGTATCTTGAGTACTGGGGTTGTGATATCTTAACTTATTGTCGTTTTGCTATTAATTTCTTCATCATCTTCTTCTCTACAAGCCCATCTATGACGATAAATATCTTCGACGGAATTCCTGAAATGAGAGAGTTTTTTTCTCACTCACGAGGGAGTTTTTGTTTCCTGTGAAGCCCCAAACGACCAACTATACTTACAAAATGGCACATTTCCCTCCCAGAAAAAGCCATAATACCTGAATTTTTTGGAACCCCATTTTTGCACAAAGTAGGGGGGTAAGGATCGGAACAAGGGGTTTTTCGCATGAATTTTGAGGTCTTGAGAGCAGCAAACTGACACGTTTTGTCCCTGTTCCGAGGCTCGGCATCTTGGGATGCCGACTTCTTTGTGATATCGTATTTTATTGTATTTGTGCTTTTTATAAAGAAATGAATCGTATTTTGTATCAGTGTATCAGTTGTATCAGTTTGTTTTTCGAGGTATCATTTTTCTCATATTATATATAACTATCTATATATTAATTATTTATAAAGTGTATAAGAAGGGATTATACCCTATTTATTCAAACTGATACACTGATACAACTGATACACTTTTGTCACTGGTTACTATTTAGAGTTGTCTTTTCCTACCAAGCCAGGTGACAATCGATTTGCATGGACAAGGGATTCAACTTGGAACGATATGCCAACAGAGTGCGTCTCGAACTGTTTGGGCACTGGATGGCTCGGGCGAATGGTGAGATGTGTCTTTTCTCCCACCAATATTCACGCTTTTTGC
>ONKB01000117.1 GCA_900318305.1 uncultured Prevotellaceae bacterium
AGACACCGCCCGCCACCATCGACGGGTTCACTGCCGACCAGCGCTTCTTCCTGTCATACGCCAACATCTGGGCGCAAAACATCACTGATGCCGAGTTACGCCTCCGCACCACCAGCGACGTCCACTCCCAGGGTCGCTGGCGCGTTAACGGAGCCTTGCCCCACATCGATGCCTGGTACGAGGTCTTCGGCATAAAGGAGGGCGACAAACTCTTCGTCCCCAAGGAGAAACGACTACAGCTATGGTAAGAGAACTATACATTATCTAAATGAAACCGACTTAAGCATTTAAACAACATGAGAAAGTATTTGATGACGTTGACCTATGGTCGAGCCTGCTTAATCGTAGCCGTCCTTTGCTGCGCAATGACAATAACAGTATTCACCGCCTGCACCGACAACGATGACAACCAGACAGCCCCTAAGATTTTGGAGGGCACATGGATAGGCGACCTCACAGGCAAGACCTTTTCCTTGTGGAACTACGGAAAAACGTGGAACGTGTGGACGTTCAATGCCGATGGCACGGGTGTGTGCGACGCGTACTTCATGTCGGGCGAGGAGCCTGTTGCCGTGCAGCACCAGCCGTTCACCTACACTGCTGAGGCTGGCAAACTGGTTACTGTGATGGAGGACGGCTCGTGGGACTGGACGTATCAGGTCGTGGATGGCAAACTGACGATAGGCTATGAGGGCGGCAGCGTAATGACTTTCGACAAAGCCGATGCTGCGAAGATCACACAGTTTGACGAGTGGAGCAAGCTGGAACTGTTGTCGGTGCCCGGCCTTCAGGCACGCTATACTATCTTTGTATATGGCAACAGCGGCGGTAGAATGGATGACATCATCGAGAAAGACTTCTGGGAGGCGGTCAGGCCCTACCTAAAGGACTCGACCAAGGTGCGCGTAGCTGTCCTCTACAAGTACGGTCAGAATACCAGCGGAGAGTTGACCGACGACGGCGATGTGGTGTGGTTCGAACTGAACAGCGAGACCGACCTCGACAACCTGCACACGCAGGGGTTGAACATCCGGGACATGCACACCGAGGCCATCGCTACAAAGCTCTACGACCCCAACACCATCCACAAGTTCATCGAGTTCAGCAGCCTCTTTTGCCCAGCTGAGGAATACATCTTTACCATTTGGGGTCATGGCTCCGGCTTCGACCCGACGAACGACATCCCTGGTAAATATACCGAGAATCCAGATTTCACGCGCGGCGTCATTGGCGACGAGTGGTACAACAAAGAGCAATTAGACATGTACGAACTCTCGCAAGCCATCAAGGCCACAGGTCGCGCCCCGCTGAAGGCCATCTTCTTCAACAACTGTCTGATGGGCAACATGGAGTCGCTCACTGAACTGCGCGACGTTGCCGAGTACATTGCCTGTTCCGCCCACCTGCTCTCCAGCAGCTACATTATGCTGCCTGCCTTCATCCGAGGTCTCATCGAGAAAGATAATGTGGAGGATGCCTTCGCCTACATGCTCAGCGACGTCACCCCCGGATGGCAAAATGCATACAATGATGATGAAGGCCTGGCCTTTAATGGCGACTTTAAGCTGTTGCTTACCAGCGAACTGGACGGCATTATCGACGTCACCCGCCGCCTGGCCGACCGCCTCGTTGCCCTCTACCCGTCGCAGCAGGAGGCCATCGACCTCGCAACCAAGCAGGTTTACCGCTTCTACACCGAGGGCAATGACCCCGAAAACAGCTACATCGTGCCATTCTTCGACCTTCAGGACTACGCCGACAAGCTGGCCGCCAATACTGGCGACGCCGAACTGGCAGCCATTGCTGCCGACCTGCGCACAGCCTTCGGCAAGGCCATCCTCCAGTACGCTGACGTCAACTGGAGCGTGCAGCACCTCGACCACTACAGTCTCAGCATCTGCCTCTACGATCAGGCTGACTACAACTACGACTTCATTGGAAACGGGAAGGCCTTTAAGAGTAACATCGGTCCGGGCTACGAGCAGTGTACCTTCCACAAACTCACCGGCTGGGGCAATTTCCTCCGCATCAATACCTGCCTGCCTTGGGGCAATCCTACCTGCGGTGGCGGCGGAACAATTGAGGTTCGGAGTAAAGCATCAGAGTAGTTAAGGTCAACTTCTGCTTTGCTAGCGAGGATACACTTTTAATAGTTTAAGGGTTCAAGGAGTTAAAGGGGTTCAAGAGTTCCACGTTGAAGACACCATCTCCGGCTCTTCAGTTATCAGGAGATCAGCCCCCGTTATCGAGGGCAGAAACTCCAAAATAGAGGAGCAGCCTTTAGGTTAAAAGTTTGGTTTTATAACGAATTCTTCAGGTCGGTAAGCATCTGCATCTTATCTGGAATCCTAATATGCTGAGGACATTTGGGAACACAGGCATTACACTTTGTGCATAAGTCGGATGTTGTTCCTTTAGACAAGGTCTTGAACCCTTTGAGGAATGCCTTCTTTTTGTCCTTATAGTCCTTGGCTTCCTTATGCTTGGGGTCAGGAATATTCAGGCTGTCGCTGGCATTGTTGTAGACAGAGAAGTTGCCGGGAATATCCACTCCGCTGGGGCATGGCATGCAATACCTGCAGGCTGTACAGGGTATGTGGGAGTTTGTCCGGTAGAGACTGGCTACTGTCATGAGGTAATTGTTGTCTTCCTCACTGAAGGCTTTGAAATGTGCAAACGTATTGACATTCTCCGTGAGTTGTTCCATATTTGACATGCCGCTGAGGGTGCAGAGTACATTGGGGAACGAAGAGGCATAGGTAAGGGCAACTCCTGCAGGTGAAAGCGACGGGAAACGTTTTGCCAAAAGATCCTTGATGCCTTTGTTGACATTGGCTAATGCACCTCCCCGGATAGGTTCCATGATGGTAACGGGAATGTTTCTCTTGACGGTTTCTTCGTATAGGGTCTTAGCATCACACGGGTTGCCGTTTCTTACATTCATGTCTTCCCAGTCCAGATAGTTCAACTGAATCTGGACAAATTCCCATTTATAATAATTGTCGAGCAACTTCGGGAATGAGGCATTGTCGCCATGATAAGAAAAACCGATGTGGCGTATCTTGCCTTCTTTCTTCATCTGTTTCAGCCAATCCAATACACCATTGTTTATATATCGCTTTTCCATTTCCTCAGGTCCGGACAGATTATGGAGCAGATAGAAATCCACATAATCTGTCTTGAGTAATTTAAGCGAATTGAAGAAAATGGACTTTGCGTCATCCAATGTCTTGTCCTTTGAACGCTGGTTTGACAGTTTCGTGGCAATCAGATATGAACTTCTGGGATGCCGGCAGAGTGCTTTGCCCATGGCCTCCTCACTTCCGGGATATCCTGAGGCGGTGTCAAAATAGTTGATGCCGTGGGCGAGGGCATAATCAACCATGATGTTTGTCATTTGCTGGTTGATAGGTGATCTCCAACCGCTGTTTTCACGGGGAAGCCTCATGCAACCCAGACCAAGAAGCCCTACGGTGTCATTGAGTTGGTTCCAGGTCCTTGAGATAATCTGCGGTCCTTCTGTCGGAGCCCGGAAGGCAACTGGTGTAGGGCTGTCTGGTGCCTGTCGCTTCGCAACAATGTTGTCAGCAAGTGCAAATCCGGTACTTGCTGTCAGAATCTGTTTTAACGCCTGACGTCTTGAGATTTTCTCTGCCATGTTAATATGCTAAAAGACAAATTGTTCTACTTTCAATACTCCACATTCGTTCATGATGCGGACGTCTTCTTTAAACTCGGGAGTGGCAGCATGTTTGTCTAACACCTCTTGGTTCTCCCATGTCTCACATATAATAAATACATCTGGGCGTGTTGCACTGCTGAATACATCGTAGGCAATATTGCCTTCGTGTTTCTGTGATTTCTCTGTCAGATCTACTGCAGCCTTGAGTGCTGTGACATAGGATTTTTGGTCCTTAGCCTGGAAAAAACAATTTAATCTTAGCATAACTTACATATTCTAAATTTGTTATTACAAAAATACGATTTTCTTTTTCTCTAAGCAAGAAAAACTATAATTTTGTAATAGTTAATGGATTGTTGTTTTATGAGAATAAAAGTAGGGTTTTTCTTCGTGGCAAGTATCTTCGCGTCATGCATATTATTTGCCCAGAGACCGGCAGTTAAACTGCTCAAACAGAATAACCAGATACGCAGGGCAGGTAGAGTTGTGATTAAGGGTGACGTGATTGATGTCATGTCTGTCAGCAATGGTACCAGTGGAGTTCGTATCATGGGTGATTATGACTTTGAGGGATATAACAGACTTCAGTTTGTCGTGGAAAACCAGGATACCCGCTATCCCCTCTACCTTACAGTTGAATTGATGAATAGAGACACCGTTTTCCGTGAGCCGGTGAAAGGGCTTCATAACAGGAAATACACCATCTGTCCCGGTGAAAAACGCGAAGTGGTTTTTGATTTTCTGCCACGACTGCCACATCCTGAGGTGGCAACGGCGTTCAGGCTGATGCGTAACACGCCATATTCGAGACTGACTCAATCATATTGCTATGACATCGACCTGAGCCGTGTTGTGGCTGTGAAAATCATAGGAAACAAGATGCAGAAGGGGCAGCGGTGGCAAATAATAAATCCTCAGGTGCTGCCAGGAGAATTGAAGCCTTTGCATGAGGCAATGAATCTTGGAAAGGAGGGATTTTTCCCGTTCATTGATCAATATGGCCAGTTCAAACACCTTGACTGGCCTAATAAGGTCTATAAAGATGCCGATTTGCGTAAGGCAATAAAGGAAGAAGACAAAGATTTGTCTGCCCATCCGGGCCCGGATGACTGGAGTGCTTATGGTGGCTATAAAAAAGGCCCGCGTTATGATGCCACGGGTCATTTCCGTGTACAAAAGATAGACGGGAAATGGTGGATGATAGATCCAGAAGGCTATCTTTTTTGGAGTAATGGTGTTGTGAGAGTGACATCATCTACGGCAATTACGCCCCTTCAAGGAGAGACCCTGGAAAACCGTTGTTTTTATTATGAGTCCCTGCCCGAGGAAGGAACACCACTTGCGCAGTTCTATCGCACTCACGACAGGTTGCTTGAACCATATTATGCGGTGCGTGGAATAGATTCTACTTATGATTTCTCTTCTGCCAACTGCTATCGCAAATATGGAGCGGACTATAAAAGAATTTTTGCTGAGCGGGCGCATAAGCGTCTTAGGAGCTGGGGCTTGAATACCATAGCCAATTCTTCCGACAGAGAGATATGTCTTATGGACAAGACGCCTTACACGGACCGCTTTGAGGTTGTGAGTAAACCTCTGGAAGGAACCACAGGATGGTGGCCGTTTATGGACCCCTATGACGAAAGTTTCAGCGAGTCGTTGAAACGCCAGTTCGAGAGCCGCCAGAAGGAGATAGAAGACCCCTGGTGTCTCGGATTGTTTGTTGATAATGAAATTAAGTGGAACGGGGTGACATATCTGGCAGAGAAGACGTTGAAGGCTCCATCAGAACAACCATGTAAAAAGGTCATGGTTGACTGGCTGAAAGAAAAATATTCAACAATAGAGCGTCTTAATGCAGCTTGGATGACATCCTATAACTCATGGGGAGAGCTTGCCTATGACCGTGTCGGGGTAAAAGTAAACAGGATGAATAGTCAGGACCTGATACTGTTTAACCAGCAAATAGTGCGTAAATATTTTTCCACCATTAAAGAAGCTTTTGAGCAGTATGCACCTCATGTCCTCTATATGGGATGTCGCTTTGCAGGAAATGCCAACGCTGATGTGGTCAATATCGCCTCGGAATACTGTGATGTAATCAGTTACAATTCATATCAATATGATTTGAGCAGATTCCATAACAATGATATGGATAAACCTATAATGATAGGAGAGTATCATTTTGGTGCAATGGACAGAGGAATGTTCCATGGCAGTCTGATGGATGTGGAAAATCAAAAAGAGAGGGGTAAGGCGATGGCATACTATATTAAATCAGCCTTGGAGAATCCGAATATAGTCGGTGTACACTGGCACCAGTTCTCCGACCAGGCTACGACAGGCAGGTTTGACGGAGAGAATTTTCAGGTGGGACTTACGGATTGTTGTGATACACCTTATTATGAAACGATAGAGGGTTTGCGCCGAATCAGCTATAAGACGTATCTTTTACGTTGTTCGAAATGAGGAAAAGTCTGTTGATGCGCAAAAATTGAACATGATGGAAAAGTAGCGTCTTTCAAACTAATCCCTATTGCCTCGTCTCCATTCAACTATTTTTCCTTTGATGAACTGATTTTTAAATGATACCGAAAAGAAAAAAGAGATTTTTTTTACATCTCCATGCTAAGTTAAGAAAAAAAATGGTAAATTTGCACTCCGAAAACAAAATGAGAATAAAAGCAATATATAAACAATTAAAATAAAAAGTATTATGACAAAAGCAGATATCGTAAATGAGATCTCAAGAAAGACGGGTGTTGACAAGGCCACTGTGTTGACTACTGTTGAGGCTTTCATGGACTCCGTTAAAGATTCTATGGTAGGAGGTAAGAATGTTTATCTTCGTGGTTTCGGTAGCTTTACCTTGAAGAAAAGAGCAGCTAAGACTGCACGCAATATATCAAAGAACACTACTCTTATTATTCCTGAGCATAACATTCCTGCATTCAAGCCTGCCAAGGTTTTTGGAAATGCCGTTAAGAATGCCAAATAAATAATTGTATCTATTTTCTAAATTATAAAATTTCTAGTCATGCCAAGTGGTAAGAAGAAGAAGAGACACAAGATGTCTACTCACAAGCGCAAGAAAAGACTAAGAAAGAACAGACATAAGAGCAAGTAAATTCTGTTCTTCTATAGAAAAGATTAATTTAAGAACAAACTTTATGGCTATGGACTGTATAAGTTTGTTCTTTGTTTTATTTTTTACGATGTGGGAAGCGAAATAGTAGTTGATGTAAGCTCCAAGGAAGTTTCAATAGCTTTACTTGAGGATGGTAAGTTGGTTGAACTTCAGAAAGAGGGTAAGGATGAAACCTTTGCTCTTGGGAATATCTATTTGGGTAAGGTCAAAAAGATAATGCCGGGACTTAATGCCTGTTTCGTGGATATAGGGCATGAGAAGGATGCGTTCTTGCACTATCAGGATATAACACCAATATTCCCATCTACCCAAAAGTATATCAGGCAGGTTGTCAGTGACAGGAAACATCTGTATCCTATCTCTAAGGCATCGTTCTCACAGACATTAGACAAAGATTCCAGCATCAAGGATGCTGTGAAGGTGGGTGACCAGATTGTGACACAAATCACGAAGGAGGCTATTTCCACGAAAGGCCCGCGCCTGACATGTGAGATTTCCTTCCCGGGACGCTATCTGGTACTTATTCCAATGGGGGACAAAGTGAGCGTTTCAACAAAAATCAAATCCGCAGAAGAACGTTCCCGTCTAAGAATCCTGGTTGAGAGTATCAAACCCAAAAACTTTGGCGTGATTGTGCGTACTGTAGCAGAGAACAGAAAGGCGGCTGAGTTGGATGAGGATATGGAATTACTTCTGAAGCGTTGGGAGAAAACCATTACCGGCATACAGCAGGCTCGCAAGCTTCCTCAGCTTGTGCATGAAGAGACAAGCCGCTCTGTGGCTTTGATACGTGATTTGTTTAATCCGTCATTTGAGTCTATTCATGTCAATGATGAGGTAACCTATGCTGAACTCAAAAACTATGTGAAGTTTATTTCTCAGGGCAGCGAGGATATCGTCAAGCTCTACAAGGGTGGTCAGCCTATCTTTGATCATTTCCTGATTACAAAACAAATCAAATCCTCTTTCGGCAGGACGGTAACATACAAACACGGTGCCTACCTTATCATTGAACAGACAGAGGCGCTGTGTGTGATAGATGTTAATAGCGGTAACCGTATGAAGAACGATGAAGGCCAGGAAGCAAATGCCCTGGAGGTTAATCTGGGCGCTGCAGACGAGATTGCCCGGCAGCTTCGGTTGCGTGATGTAGGTGGCATAATCGTCATTGACTTTATTGATATGGCTGATGCAGAGAACAGGAAGGCTCTGTATGAGCGAATGATGGAGAATATGAAAGGTGACCGTTCCAAGCACAATATTCTGCCTCTGAGTAAATTCTGCCTAATGCAGATAACGCGTCAGCGTGTAAGGCCGGTGTTGAATATTGATGTTGAGGAAAATTGCCCGTCATGTTTCGGAACAGGTAAGATAAGGCCGAGTATATTGTTGACTGATATACTGGAAGAAAAAATAAAAACTGTCAAATTTGACCTGAGAATCGGTTCTTTCAAATTGCATGTCCATCCTTATGTTGCAGCATATATCAACAAGGGGTTCTATAGCCTGAAATGGAAGTGGAAACTGACATACGGATTTGGCGTACGTGTCGTCGCAGATCAGTCTATGGCATTTTTACAATACAGCTTTATTGATAGTAACGGCAATGAAATTGACGTAACAGAAGAAAAAGACTTAAAATATCCTGTTAAGAAAAAGGACTCAGAGAGTTAATGGTATTGTTATTAGCTATAAAAGTGTTATCTTTGCTTTAATAATATAAAATCATTTATTTAATAAAATATGGACAAGAGTGCATTGCAAATGGCAAGAGCAGCTTATCAGCCTAAGTTGCCCAAAGGACTTCAGGGTGTTGTAACCCTGAAGGAAGGTGAGCCTACACAAAGTGTCGGCGATCAGGAAGATATCAAAAAACTATTTCCTAATACTTATGGTCTTCCTCTGGTAGAATTTGTTCCGAGTTCAGGGACTGCAAGTGATGCCACAAAGACATCTGTCAATGTGGGCGTAATTCTTTCAGGAGGCCAGGCCCCTGGTGGACATAATGTTATCAGTGGTATTTTTGACGGCATTAAGAAACTTAATCCGGCTAATAAGCTTTATGGCTTTTTGCTTGGCCCTGCTGGCTTGGTTGACCACAAATATGTGGAGTTGACAGCTGAGATTATCGATGAATATCGTAACACGGGTGGTTTTGATATTATTGGCTCTGGTCGTACAAAACTTGAAGAGGTTTCTCAGTTTGAGAGCGGTTTGAAAATATTAAAAGAATTGAATATCAGTGCTGTTGTTATTATCGGCGGTGATGACTCCAATACTAATGCTTGTGTCTTGGCTGAGTATTATCTTGCCAACAATACGGGTATTCAGGTTATAGGTTGCCCCAAGACTATTGACGGTGATTTGAAAAATGACCAGATAGAGACCAGCTTTGGCTTTGATACCGCTTGTAAGACTTATTCAGAGTTAATCGGTAATATTGAGCGTGATGCAAATTCCGCAAAGAAGTATTGGCATTTTATCAAACTGATGGGTAGAAGTGCTTCTCATATTGCATTGGAATGCGCATTGGAGACTCAGCCCAATATCGCTCTGGTTTCTGAGGAGATTCAAGAGAAGAATATGTCTCTGGATGATGTGGTTGACTATATCGCTCAAGGTGTTGCTGAGCGGGCAGCTGAGGGAAAGAACTTTGGTGTTGCTTTGATACCAGAGGGATTGATAGAGTTTATTCCTGCTGTGAAGAAACTTATTGCAGAACTCAATGACCTGCTTTCGTCAGCTGAATATACACATGATGCTCCGGAAGACCGTATAGAATGGCTGAACAAAAAACTCTCTGCTGAAAATGCTCCCGTCTTTGCTTCTCTGCCTCGTGCTTTCGCAGAGCAGCTGACAGGCGAGAGGGATCCTCACGGAAACGTTCAAGTATCATTGATTGAGACAGAGAAACTGCTTTCTCAAATGGTTGCCAAGAAATTGGAGAAAATGAAGGCAGAAGGGAAATTTGTTGGCAAATTTGCAACTCAGCACCACTTCTTCGGATATGAAGGCCGTTGTGCAGCTCCGTCTAATTTTGATGCCGACTACTGCTATTCTCTGGGAGTCAGTGCTTCTGAATTGATAGCCCGCGGTAAAACAGGCTATATGGCTATAGTTAAGAATACAACAGCTCCGGCCGACCAATGGATTGCTGGCGGTGTGCCCATTACCATGATGATGAATATGGAGAAGCGTAATGGTAAAATGAAACCGGTTATCCGTAAGGCACTTGTCGAACTTGAGGGCAAACCTTTCAAGACTTTTGCTGCTCAACGTGAGGTGTGGAAGAAAAATACATGTTACACATATCCTGGTCCTATTCAGTACTGGGGCCCGACTGAGGTGTGTGACCGCACTACCGAGACCCTCCGACTGGAGAAGTCCAAATAATAGTTTAATATTATTTTCAAGAAAATGTAGAGGCACCTGATAAATTATGGTGTCTCTACATATGTCGTTAAAAGAGGATGGGACTAACAGACTTGAACAGAATGGAATTTAAGAAGAATAGGATCCGGGAGGGTCAGTTCTCCTATATTCCCAAATGGATGCAATGGCTTTTTGCTCTTGTTACCTTGGCTGTTTATGCCTTTGTATTCTATCATTTCATTGTCAGTCCCTCTTCAATGCGCTGGAAAGGACTGTATGGGGAGATCAGACCTTATGGTTATTCTATACGCGGCGTGGATATTTCTCATTATCAGGGTAATGTGGATTGGGATATGCTTAAAGGAGCAAGTATTGACGGTGAGCCTCTCCGATTTGTCCTGATGAAGGCAACTGAGGGAACAGATTTTTTAGACGAATACTTCAGTTATAATTTCAAGATGGCCAAGGAGAATGGAATCATTTGTGGTGCCTACCATTTCTTCCTGCCCTCGGAATCTCCCTGCTTGCAGGCGGAATACTTCCTGGATAATGTCCGGTTGTGTGAGGGTGATTTCCCTCCAGTACTGGACATAGAGCATAAGGGAAATCTGAATCCTGACCATGTGCGCAATGCTGCTCTGGAGTGGTTAAGAATTGTAGAAGAACATTATGGCGTGAAACCAATTATATACACCAACTATAAGTTCAAGAAGAAGTATCTGAACGACTCTCTGTTGAATACTTATCCATATTGGATAGCGCACTACTATGTGGATTCTTTGGAGTATAATGGTTCTTGGAAATTGTGGCAATATACCGACAACGGTAGAATAGATGGCATTAAGGGTACTGTAGATTTTAATATCTATAACGGCTCTATGTATGACTTGCAGAAATTTCTAATAGGACATCGTGAAGAGAATGATTATACTTTTTCTTTAAGAAATTAAGTATTTGTTGCTGAAAATTAATAGATTATGGCTACACCTCTTGCAGAACGTCTAAGACCTAAAACCCTTGATGACTACATCGGACAATCCCATCTTGTTGGTCCTGACGGTGTGATTCGTAAAATGCTGGAGAATAAAAGAATCTCTTCATTTATTCTATGGGGTCCTCCTGGAGTTGGAAAGACAACTCTGGCCAATATTGTGGCCCAAACCCTCGGTGTGCGATTCTTTACGTTGAGTGCGATTAATAGTGGAGTCAAGGATGTCCGTGAAGTCATTGAATCGGCTGAAAAAAGCCGTTTCTTTAACTCAGAGCCACCGATATTGTTTATTGATGAGATACATCGTTTCAGCAAGTCACAGCAGGATTCTCTTTTGGCGGCCGTTGAGAAGGGAACGGTGACGCTAATAGGTGCAACAACCGAGAATCCGTCTTTTGAGGTTATAAGACCTTTGCTGTCGCGTTGTCAGATTTATATTCTGGAAAGTCTGCACAAGAAAGAACTGCAGCAATTATTGGATAATGCCATTAAGAAAGACATTGTTCTGTCTAAGAGAAAAATAAAGATTAAAGAGACAGATGCATTGTTTGGCTATAGTGGCGGTGATGCCAGAAAATTGTTGAATATCATTGATTTGATTGTCTCAACTGTTCCTGAGAAACAACCAGTGGTGTTTACAAACGAAATTGTCTCCAAGGAATTGCAACAGAATCCACAGGCATATGACAAGAACGGCGAGATGCATTATGACATCATCTCGGCTTTCATAAAGAGTATTCGTGGCAGCGATCCCGATGCGGCATTGTATTGGCTGGCCCGTATGATATATGCCGGCGAAGACCCTAAATTTATAGCGCGTCGTCTGGTGATTTCTGCAGCAGAGGATATAGGTCTTGCAAATCCGAATGCTTTGCTACTGGCGAATGCAGCTTTTGAGGCAGTGGAGAAGATAGGCTTGCCAGAGGGACGAATACCTCTTGCTGAGGCTACAGTATATTTGGCTTCAAGTCCCAAAAGCAATTCTGCTTACAAAGGCATAGGCAATGCTTTGTCTATAGTTGAATCTACAGGCAATCAGCCAGTTCCGCTACATCTCCGCAACGCACCTACACAACTGATGAAAGATATAGGTTACAGCGTTGATTATAAGTATCCCCATGATTTTAGCGGAAACTTTGTGGAGCAACAATACCTGCCTAAAGGCTTGGCAGGATTACGTTTATGGGAGGCGCAGGAAAATCCTTCAGAGGCCAAGTTAAAGGAGTATTTGGGTAAAAAATGGAAAGACCGTAAATTTTGACCATGTCGGACACAGATTTCTTAAGCAAACTCAATCCTTCTCAACGAGATGCTGTAGAGTATATTGAGGGACCATCGCTGGTGATTGCTGGCGCTGGCTCAGGTAAGACAATGGTGCTGACCTATAAGATTGCATACCTTTTATCACAGGGAATGCAGCCCTATAATATACTTGCCCTGACGTTTACCAATAAAGCTGCTCGCGAGATGAGGGCCAGAATTGGAAACTTGGTGGGAGAGTTTGAGGCCAGTTCCCTATGGATGGGAACATTCCATTCTGTGTTCAACCGGATACTTCGTCGTGAGGCCCAGGTCTTTGGCTTTACACCTGATTATACTATTTATGATACTTCTGACAGCCGAAGTCTGGTCAATTCCATCATTAAGGAAATGCAACTGGATGACAAGGTCTATAAGGTCGGTTCTGTACAGAATAGAATATCTGAAGCCAAGAACCGTCTGATTACTCCTGCTGAATATGCTGTTGATGCAGAAACATTGAAACGTGATGCCAATAGTCGTATGCCGTTATTGCATCAGATATATAGGAATTACTGTATGCGTTGCCGTCAGGCCAATGCCATGGATTTTGATGACTTGCTGCTCTATACGTTTTTGCTGTTTGAGAAGTTCCCGGAAGTGTGCAGGCGTTATTCTGAAAGGTTTCATTATATATTGGTTGATGAGTATCAGGATACCAACTATGCCCAGCATATGATTATGTTGCAGTTGTCTAAGCAGCATAATCGTATATGTGTTGTCGGAGATGATGCCCAGAGTATTTACAGTTTCCGTGGTGCTAATATAGACAATATCCTTCAGTTTCAGGGATTATATAAAGGAGCGCAACTGTTCAAACTCGAGCGCAATTATCGTTCTACACGTAATATAGTGGGTGCAGCCAACAGCTTGATATCAAAGAATGACCACCAGATTCCCAAGACAATATACAGCGAGAACGATGTTGGTGAGCCTCTTTCCATAAAATATGCTTTTAGCGATGTGGAGGAAGGGGAGATTGTCTGTAATCAGATACGCTACCTGGTTCGCCAGAAACATTTGAAGTATGATCAGATAGCCATATTGTACAGGACGAATGCCCAGAGCCGTATCTTTGAAGAGACATTGAGAAAACATGGTGTGCCATACCGTGTCTATGGCGGGCAGTCTTTTTATGACCGTAAAATTATCAAGAACGCATTGGCTTATCTGCGTTTGATAGTAAATCCTAATGATGAGGAAGCGTTTAAGCGTATTGTGAATTATCCTGTGCGTGGCATAGGTGATGTAACTGTCGGCAAAGTACTCAAAGCCGCCCATGATCAGAATGTGGGTGTATGGACTGTTATGGAATCTCCTCAACACTATGGTGTTCAAGTCAATGCCGGCACATTGGCCAAACTGCAGTCTTTTTATAATCTCATTAACGAATTCCGTGAAGACCAGAGTGATGCCTATGTTCTGGGTAACACCGTGTTCCAAAAGTCTGGCATTATGTCGGAGGTAAATAGTGATACTACTCCAGAAGGTATTGAGAGGAAGAATAACTTGTCGGAGTTAGTGAACGGTATGAGTAATTTCGTGTCTTCACAGTTGGAGACAGGGGCTGCAGAGCATATATATGTTACAGATTACCTTAGTGAGGTGGCTTTGTTGTCAGATACCGATGATCAGGAGACGGAGAATCAGGATATGGTGACACTCATGACAGTACATTCTTCTAAGGGACTAGAATATGATGCCGTTTTTGTCGTGGGTATGGAAGAGGAATTGTTCCCGAATCAGAATGCCATGTATTCTCAGAGGGAGTTGGAGGAAGAGCGTCGTCTGTTCTATGTGGCAATAACCCGTTCCAAGACGTATTGTATGCTCAGTTGTGCCAAGTCCCGGTTCCGCTTCGGTCAGATAGATTTCTATTCGCCGAGTCGTTTCCTCAAGGAGATTGACCCCCAGTTTATTCAGTCAGAGCGGAAACCTGTGTCATCGTCTCATCCGAATATCTTCCGGGAAACGAGACAGGAACAGAATCCTGTGCGCAGTGTATTAAAACCGATACCTTCTCGTCCTTACTCAAACACTTTGCGTCGTGTGGCAGTTTCCCAAGACCATGAGACAGCTTCTCTGTCAAGTGTGATGATTAACCACAAACCATGCGGTGTTGGGACACTTGTAGAGCATGCACGGTTTGGCGAGGGAGAAATCAAGGCTCTGTCGGGTTCTCCTGATAATGCCACTGCTACAATCCTGTTCCGTCATGTCGGTGAGAAGAAACTCTTGCTGAAATATGCCAAGTTGAATATTTTATCATAAAGTATATGTCTAAGAAAAAGAATCTTCCACTTCTGGAGAACATTACTATAACCGATTTTGCTGCCGAAGGAAAGTCTCTGGCACGTGTTGATGGCTATGTGGTTTTTGTTCCGTATGCTGTTCCTGGTGATGTTGTTGACTTGCAGGTAACCCGCAAGAAACATAGTTTCATGGAAGCCAAGATTGTGAGAGTTCACTCATATTCTCCAGACAGGATAGCTGCTTTCTGTCCTCATTTCGGCGTATGCGGTGGTTGCAAATGGCAGACGCTGGATTATGCCCGACAGATAGAATATAAGCAACAGCAAGTTCTGGACGCTCTTGAGCGGATTGGTAAAGTAGCACATCCACAGTGCCAGCCTATTATTGGTGCTACCAGAACACGCGAATATCGTAACAAACTGGAATTCAGCTTCAGCAACAAGCGTTGGCTGACAGAGGAGGAGATATCAAAAGATATACACTACGACAATATGAATGCTGTGGGATTCCATATTCCCGGAGCGTTTGATAAAGTACTTGACATTACCGAGTGTCATTTGATGGAAGATATCCAAAACAGGGTACGCAATGGTGTGAGAGATTATGCCTGCCAGCATCAATTGTCATTCTTTGACCTGAGGGCTCAGACTGGTCTGCTCCGTGATATGATGTTCCGTACCTCTAATACAGGCGAGATATTGTTACTCTTTCAGTTTCATATAGAGAACGAAACTGAGGAACTTCAGGCAAAGGAGCTTCTTGGTTTCCTGGACAAGACCTTTCCCGAGTTGACGACTATTGTTTGGGTGAATAATCTGAAGTGCAATGATACTGTGGGTGATTTGGATATCCAGATTTACAAAGGACAGGGGTTTGTCTATGAACTGATGGAGGACTTGCGTTTTAAGGTAGGCCCTAAGAGCTTTTACCAGACCAACAACGAACAGGCATATAATCTCTATAGTGCCGTACGGTCTTTTTGTGACCTGAAAGGCGATGAGTTGGTATATGATCTCTACACAGGTACGGGAACCATAGCCAACTTCATTGCACGCCAGTGTCGTGAGGTGATAGGCATTGAGTATGTTCCTGAGGCCATAGAGGATGCTAAGGTTAATGCGGAATTAAACGGCATCACAAACACACGTTTTTTTGCCGGCGACATGAAGGATGTTCTTACAGACAGTTTTATCAGCCAGTACGGGCGTCCTGATGTGCTGATAACAGACCCTCCTCGTGTGGGTATGCATAAGGATGTTGTTGAAGTGATTTTGAAGACACGGCCACAGCGTGTTGTATATGTCAGCTGCAATCCCTCTACTCAGGCGCGGGATGTGGAGATGATGAGTGTTCTGTATGAGGTTAAAGCCATACAACCAGTTGATATGTTCCCCCATACCCATCA
>ONKB01000057.1 GCA_900318305.1 uncultured Prevotellaceae bacterium
ATTAGGCTGAAGAAGCAGAATTAGGACCTCTGGAAACACATCAGTCAGACAAGGCAACGGATGTTTACGCTCATACGGGCGTGGACCTATCGATTGTTGTCTGATGTAGGCAGTCCTAAGCCTTGCTTCTACCAATCTCTCCACGCCCCCTTTTCGAAATCGAAGAGAGGGCTTTTTCATGCCAAAGAAGAAATTTAAAAAAACTTTTTTTTCTATAGGAACACTTCTTTCAGAGAAGAAAGAAATAAATGTTCAATTATTTGGGAAAGAAAGCATAAACGAAGATAAAATCATTCCATTTTCAGACCAAGCTGCAATAGTTACCCACTACCTAAAACTAAAAGGTACAAAAGAGGAAAAAGTATTTAAGGAAAAAGGCGCCGCCTTAATTAATGCTTGGTTAAATTGGGTCTCAGAAACTACCGATTGTTCAGAATGTATAGCATCAGAGCCTTTGGATGCTTTCACTCTTGATTTGTTTAAGGATTTTTACTCTGCTCCTTTTCAACCCAAGGAAAACCCTGATTTCAAATTTATAGACCTCTTCGCAGGTATTGGCGGTTTTCGAATAGCTATGCAAGATTGCGGAGGAGAATGCGTATTTTCTTCCGAATGGGATGAAAATGCAAAACAAACTTATTATTACAACTTTGGAGAAGTTCCTTTTGGCGACATAACAAAAGAATTTAATAAAAAATATATACCCGATGGATTCGATGTGCTCTGTGCAGGCTTTCCCTGTCAAGCCTTTTCTATTGCAGGATACAGGAGAGGATTTGACGATACACGTGGCACTCTTTTCTTCGATGTTGCTGAAATAATTAGGCGTAAAAAACCAAAAGCCATCTATCTTGAGAATGTGAAGAATCTTTATACACATGATAACAAAAAGACTTTTGCTGTCATAAAAGGAACACTCGAGGAATTAGGATATGTCGTTTACCATAAGGTTATGAATGCGATGGAATATGCAAATATTCCACAAAATAGGGAACGTATTTTTATTGTTTGTTTTGATCCCAATCAAGTTCCGAATCATCAAGACTTCCATTTCCCAGAAAAAGAAAAATTGACAGCAACAATTAAGGATTGTATTGATTATAACATTATTGACAAAAAATATTTTTACACAGATAAGTTTCCTCATTATGACATATTACGTAAAAATATAACCTCGATGGATACAATATACCAGTGGAGGAGACAATATGTTAGGGAGAATAAAAGTAATGTTTGTCCTACACTAACAGCAAATATGGGCACAGGAGGTCACAATGTACCCCTTATTTTAACAAAAAATGGAAGTATAAGAAAACTAACACCAAAGGAATGTGTTAATTTTCAAGGATTCCCCAAAGAATTTACTTTTCCTGAAAATATTGCTGATTCTGCTAAATATATACAAGCAGGAAATTCGGTCGTTGTTTCCTTAATTAGAAAAGTATGTCAAAACATAGTTACAACAATCTTAGCGCATTCTTAAAGAATTGGCAAGATAACGTCAAGTACTTTAATATGCTGAGACTGATGGCTCAGTTAAGTAAATTGTTTTCAGAGAATGATACTCCATATTTGGATTATCGATTAACTGAAAACTTATTCTGTAAATACTATAAGGCTGTAAACGATGCTAGGTCATGTACTGCGTATGATGCTCGACTTGTCCATGTGGGAATTGGCATAAAAACTTTTATTCTTAAAGGAAACGGCGATTATTCTGTAGAAAAAATAGCTGAATTTAACAAATTGAAAAAAACTCTCACAGGACTTTCTGGAATAGATTTAGCTAAACAGATTAGTAAATATAGAAATGACCGAATAGATTTTGCTAACAACCAATATGATATAAATGAAACACAATATCACATCGTAGGACGAATAGTGGGGGCATTACGTTTGTTTAATACTCCTTATGAGAAAGTTAATATTCGCACGCTCCATCTCGAAAAAGACGATGAGACTTCTTGTACGTTTAATGATGAGAAAGAAGAATACACTTTCAATAAGAGTAAAAGTGTATTATTAAAAAAGTTTGTTGTTCCGAAAGAATATAAGGATATCTCCGTAGAATATATAAATGACCCTTTAGCCTTGTTAGAAGAATTACTATCTTCAAAGAAAGATAAAATATTTTCTGAAAACAACTTACTAAAAGGATATGATTACGTCTTTCTTCCCTTATACTCCTATACAAAAACTAAAGGGTATTTTGTTCCAGAAAAATCAGGTTTAAATCAATTTAATGCTGGAGGTCGCAAACGTAATGATTTAGAAGTATACATCCCAGTTCCAAAAATGATTCACAAAAAATATCCTAACTTTTTCCCTTCACGTGATACTTGTTTTACTTTGCTTCTTCCTGATGGGAAAAAACTATCAGCAAAAATATGTCAAGATGGGGGCAAAGCACTCATGTCTAATCCTAATAAAGATTTAGGAGATTGGTTGTTGAGAAAGGTTCTAAAGAAGAAAACATGGGAGATAGTCACAATGGAGGACCTCTATATATTGGGGGTTAATAGTGTCTGTATTGAAAATATGCACCAAATGGATGAAAAGGGTAACAACGTATATAAAATATTTTTTTCTAATCTAAACGAAGATTATCAGTCGTTCATTTCTGATAGCATTTGACTATTTTGTTGAATACCAGACAACTGAAATATAAATCCTGACAATCTATATAAAGTGAGGATTCTTCTTATAACCTGTCTCCCGTTACTCCCCTTTGACAATCTTATTGATATGATTCAACATATTTAATGCCTCCTCGCCAAGTATCTGCTTGAACATGTCGTCCACGCTATCGGCCTGGTAACAATTGTTACATAGCCAGTCCGCAAATTTTAGATGCTTTTAACCACGGATTGCAGATACCATGGGTTTTGCTGGCTCCTGCAGTTGCTTCTTCAGACAATAATCTCCAAAAATTAACCAATAATCTTCTGTTTTCCTTTCGAACACGAATCACACAAATGTAGGGGTGTGGGAAGTTCTTTGAAGAATGATAACAATTTGGAACAAAAATACAGAACTTGATAAAACTTCGTGAGAATGTTTGTTATATTAAACATTTTTATTTATTTTTGCACCCAATAAAATACAATTATGGGCAAAAATACCTTCGGAAAAGTAATGCCAAGGGCCTTGACACAACAGTTGCAGCTCATGGGAGAACAGATAATGCTGGCACGCAAGCGCAGGCATCTCTCTATGCAGGACATAGCCGACAGGGCAACGGTAACACGTCTGACTATCTCTAAAGTGGAACATGGCGACCCAACGGTTTCCATGGGTATCTATGCGCGAGTGCTCTTTGCGCTGAATCTGGAAAAGGACATTTCGTTGCTCGCTGCCGACGATGCTCTCGGCCGTCAGCTTCAGGATGCAGAATTATTGAGAAAATGAAGAGGATTAGGGTTTACGCAGATTTTGATTTCCTTGCATCGCCACAAGAGATTGGCACCCTAGGCTACGAACGAGTTCGTGGTAAGGATCACTTTGTTTTTGAATATTCGCCTGAATGGCTGAAACAGCATGGGGGAATCGTACTGAGTGGAGACTTGATAAATGTCCCTTCGTTGCAACATCCTCGTGGTACAGATAGTGTGTTTGGTTTCGTCAAGGACTCTTTCCCCGACCGTTGGGGACGGTTGTTGCTCGACCGAAGGGAACGCCTAAAGGCGCAAGCGGAGGGAAGACCCGTTCGGATGCTCTCCAACTATGACTATCTCACGGGCATTGAGGACTTCACGCGCATGGGTGGTATACGCTACAAAGACGAAGATAGTGATGGCTATATAAACGCCTCTGCAAAATACCTTGTGCCTCCTATTGAGAGCCTTCGCGCTCTGTGCGATGCTTGTCATGAGATTGAATTGGCAGAAGAACGTAACGAAGTACCCGAACAGCGTTGGCTCGACCAGTTGATTGACCCAGGAACATCACTCGGCGGTGCCCGACCTAAAGCCAATGTCATTGATGGCGATGGCAAATTGTTTGTGGCTAAGTTCCCCTCAAAGAAAGACTTGGAGAACACAGAGCTCATAGAGCATTTCTCGCATCGTCTGGCAGCAGCAGCTGGCATCAATGTGGCTCAGACCCATACCATCAAGATTTCCAAAGACCACAACTTGTTGCTTTCGGAGCGGTTTGACAGGGCAGCAGAAGGCCGTCGCATTCACTTTGCTTCAGCCATGTCTTTGCTTGGTTTGGATGATGGTGCTGGCAGCAGCACGGGCAATGGTTATCTGGACATCGTGGATTTCATCCTTCAGGGATGTGTGGATGTTCAGCAGAACCTCCGAGAACTTTACCGCAGAGTGGCATTCAATGTGATGTTTGGCAATACCGATGACCACTTCCGTAATCACGGTTTCCTGCTTACCCAAAAAGGTTGGACGCTATCACCTGCCTACGACATAAATCCTGGAACCAAGACACATCAATGTCTGCTTATTGACCAATACACGGAGATGTCTGATATCGCAGCCCTACTCCAAGCCTCGGGCAGCTACATGCTTGAGCAGCAGGAGGCAGCTGAAATCATAGAGGAGGTTCGTGCCACCATCAAAGACTGGCGCAAATCGGCCACAGAACTTCAGATTCCCCACAAGATACTTGAACCTTATAGTAACCGATGGGATAACCTATAAGTTCTTCTTGTTTCGGTTAAGATTTATAACGCATTCTGGCGTCGCCCGGTAAGAATCAGGTATCGGGTCTTAGCCTGCAAGTACTCACTCACAGCTGAATTGTACTGGCTCATGGCCTGCTGTTGCTGACGCTGGGCATCCAACAGGACGGTCATCGTCGTCAGTCCTTCCCGGTAGTGTTCACGATTGATGCGCATATTCTCCTCGGCTCTGGCGATACTCTTTTGGGCGACTTGCGTCTGTTTGTAGGTGCTCACTAAATTGTCGTAGGCATCCTGAATCTGCAGGGAGATCAATTCGCGCTTGTCCTTACGGAAATCAAGGGATTTCTGTTCCTCAATCTTCTTGCGCTTATATTCGTGACGTTCGCTCCAAAACGTACTCAGAGGTATCTGAACTGTGACGAATCCCATCAACCGTTTATTCCAGTCGGTGGAAGCCAGTTTGCTATAGCTGGCGGTAGCGCCCACGGCTAATATAGGACGCATATCGGCCGCAGCAATCTTTCGTTCCAGTACGGATTTTTCTACCAACAGGTCCAGCAGACGGGTCTCGCTGCGGTTTTCCAAAGCTGACTGGATGTTGACGGCCAACAGTTCAGGGGCTATAATGTCCTTGTTCAGAGTTGTGTCGACATCAATATCCTCGTCAGGCATGCCAATATGCTTGGCCAATGCCCTGCGTAGCAGGTTGCACCCATTAGTAGCCCTGATTCTGAGTGCCGACAGATGGTCCTGTGCCAGTTCCACGCTGAGCACGTCGTTTTTGTTGACTATACCATTTTCCCAGGCGTTGAAGGCATCCTGATGGATATTTTCCAACTCTTTCTCAAAAGCCGCAAGCGTCTTGTCGGTCTCGTGCAGTTCCAGCGTCTTGTAGTACAGGAATTCGGTATCCATCACTATCTGGTCGTCAGTCACATCCCGCTGGAGGTTGCGCGCATTCACCTGAAGGTCTGCCAGCTTGTTGTAGTTTGAAACCCTGCCTCCCGTATAGAGTGGTTCTATGAGCGTGAGTCCTGTTGATGTTCCTTTCTTAATTATTCCGATTGTAAAATCGTCAACGGTGAAATCGCCATCCATATCTGCGTTGAGCTGATTGATTTCATCCTGGTCCAGAACACGGTATTTTGCAAGATAGTCGCTGCTTTCGAAGTGGAAGGCAGAGACCGACAGGTTGGGAAAATATTTCGTGCGGGCCAACTTCTGCTGTTCCCTGGCCATCTGTATGTCGTGCTGGGCATCCTTAGCTGATATATTTTTCTTACGCGCAGCATCCACACACTCTGCCAGCGTCATGATGCGCTGGGCGGAGACCATTGAGAACTGACAATTGAACAGCAGCAACAGGGCAATAATATATTTATTCTTCATTTTCGTCATTTGCTGAGTTAAACTTATTCCTTACAATACAATAACCGACAGGTATCATGGTGATGATGAAGAGCATTGACACCAAGGCTCCCAAACTGATGACTACACCCATGGGCCCCCAAAGCGGGGTATTCTTGATGACCATCGGAATCACACCCATCGATGCTGCCATCGAGGTCAGGAACACAGGACGGAAACGCCTTTTGGCCGACTCCACCGCCGCTGTTCCGATGTCATATCCTTGTTTCAGGCGCAGTTCCTCGGCATAGTCTATCATAATAATACCACAACGGGTAATAATGCCCATCAATGCGATAAAACCTAATATACCTGTAGCACCAAACTCCTGGCCAAACACCAGAAGTCCCAAGGCACCACCCAGCATCGAGAATCCTAACGAGTACATGATGAGCAGGGTTAAAGGTATGCTCTTCAAGTGGAATACGATGATGAAGAAGATGAGCAGGACGGCTATCTCCAGACCTAAATACAGCTGCGGACGGTAGGTGGCCTCCATCTCGGCTTGTCCGCCTTGCTGCATGGTGACGCCCTCAGGCAGACGAAGCGTCTGGAGGTCGTTGTAAACCTCTTTCGTCACTTTGCCTACCATCGCACTTCTTCCCAGCGTTCCGAAGACGGATGCCGTGCGCTGTCCGCCGACACGGTTGATATTGCCGTCACCCCAACCGGGTTTGACATCGGCCACCTGTGACAGCGATGCCGAGGTGATGGTAGGTATCAGACCCGCTACGCGGATGTTCTTAAAGTCCTCAATGGACTGATTGTTGGTATAGGCATCCTTGATGACCACATTGACGTCTTGGTCGTCTTCCCATATCTGTGTCACGGGGATGCCGCCGCCATAGCGCAATGCGAAATTGAGTGAGAGCAGCGATTTGCTCAGTCCGAAGTGATTGGCTTCCTCGGGATTCATGACAACTTCCAACGAGCTGTAATTGGTGCCGAAGCTGGTGGTCAGCACGGCAATATCCTTATTTCTGACCAGACGTTGCCGGATGCTGTCAACGGCCACATGCAGACTGTCGAGATTGTCGCCCCGCACTTTTACCTCTATGGGGTAAGCACGGTCGGAATACTCTATCTGGCGGAACATGACCTGAGCGTCAGCAAAGTGATAGGCATACTTCTCTGAGTAGTCGTTCAGCATGCCCTGCGTCTCCTTGTCGTTATGGGTGTTGACTATAAACTGGGCAAAGTGGGTACCGCCAAGACTTGGAATAAAGGTGGAATGGAAGCGTGGGGCACCTGTGCCATAGAAAGCTGTCAGGTTCACCACACGCGGGTCTTTTCTCAGGATGCCTGCAAGACTGTCGGCCACTTCTGATGTGTGGTGCAAGTCGGTACCACTGGGCAGTATGACATCAACGGCGAACTGGTTACGCTCGGCTCGCGGCATCAGTCGCTGGGGTATCTTGGTCATGAGCAATCCTCCTGCGACGATACAGACAAAACCTATTGCCATGGTGGTCTTCTTATGGCGGAAGCAGGCTTCTATCAGCCCGTCATATGATTTCTGCAGCTTGTCGAGCATCGAGATGCTTTTCTTTTTCTCCTCTGTGTGATGCAGGCCCTGACGTATAAACTGATATTGCAGAATCGGTACAAAGAAAATGGCTACCAGCAGCGATACCGTCAGCACAATTGAAATGGAATACGGGAACCACTGCAGGAAGTCATGTATCACCTGGTCGGTGGTGAATATC
>ONKB01000089.1 GCA_900318305.1 uncultured Prevotellaceae bacterium
TGAATTACAACAAACTCCGCGTAACTGTTGTGGAATTTCTGGTTGCATATTACCAAAATAGTAGAAATGATTAGATATGAGCACATACTTACCTGCCCAATCTCTATTTTTATGAATTGTATTTGGAGTTCCATCAGCATTACTATGGGCACTGAACTCTTGCACAACTGCTCCATCTACCATATGATAAAAGTTATCTCCATATATTTGAGCCAAGCTTCCTTTCATTTGAGGTCGTTTTATTTCGAACCGTGGATCTTTCCAGTAGGCATCAAATGTTATCTTTTCATCTACGCGCATAGCATAAATGAGATGATACAAGTTTTTAAGTTTTTGACTTCCTGTACCAATAATCCAATCGCCAATCTGTAATTTTTTATGTCTGCGTATGTTTCCTTTACATACAGCCAAAGTCATTACGCCCCAGAATGGGTTAGGAGCCAAGCCAAAATCATGTTCGATTTTATATGAAAACATCAACATCGTATTAACAATTTATATGAATAATATTTGTAATGGGTCCTTTCTCTACAGGTGTGCCATCCGGTTTCTCAGGTGGGGGACATTTCCCTTGTATAACATCAGAAATCTTATCTACAGAGTTCCATCCTAATACAGGTCCACCATAACGTTTATACGCTTCAGGCAACTCAACAGAATCTTTGCATCCAAACTCATATACACCAAGAATCCTTTTCCCTTGCAAATAGGCTGACCGGATCTCATAATTCACCCATGGACGTGTATATGTATCCTCGCCTATCATCACGACTAAGGTCCCAGCCCACTTGATTCCATCTCTTAATTCTTTCGCAATGGTAGCATCGGACACTTTATAATCACGATAATTTTTTTTCTCTATCGAACTATTACGAACTGTACAACCGGCTTCCTTCAATCGTTTTTTCAAACTATCTAGTTGCGGTTCGTCTTCGCTATAATGACTAATAAATACATTATTCATATATGTAACATTTTTTTACTTACCTAATTCACTATGTAATTTTTATAATTGCAATACTGATATCTTGGTCTTAAAATCCTCAAATAATGGTTCATATTGGGATTGGAACCAATCATATTGTTTAGATGCTCTAATGGCGGAATCAATTGTCATTATATCAGTATACATTTGTTTCTCAATAGGTGTCACCACAGAAAGTTGAGATAGACATTGTTGACTCTTTTCAAATATTCTCGTGGTATTGTTAGGTTGATGTTGAATTTCTAAACTATTATACAATGCACCAAGATAATAAAATATGGCCTCTGCATATTTATGAGTTTCCTCACGCAATTCAGCGATGACTATATGCTCTAAATGTAAAGTGTGATTATAATTCTCGCGTACTTCTTCATTTAATTTGCATTGCGCTTCATTTAACTGATTCTGCTTTTCCTCAAACCGGCGCATCATTTGTCGCATCTCAATGGCATTGTATATCTGCCAGCCGACAGCAATCGTGACTATAATAGACAGCAATGTTACGCATGCCCCAATAAAAGAATCCGGAGAGATAATAGAGTGAGGGATTGTCTCAAAAATCCACAATATGAACACCGCTAAGCATAATACAAGGGCAATTATAGAACTGATTAATGCGATTGTCGCGCGTTTGGTGATATGTTTGTTAGATTTGTCCATAGTTCATCAATGTCTGGATAATGGTTTATTTCGTGGCGATTCTTACTCGGGAGAACTATGATGGGTATGTCGTAATTCTTCGTCTAACTGATCCATGAGATAGACGGGGCTTTGGTAGTATAAGCCGGTTTTCGGGTTTGTAAGCGATTTATAGGTATGGGAACGATAAACCAAATCCATGGCTTCGCGCATGGAGAGACTGCGTTCTTCCATCAGCGATGTAATCATATCGCGGGTAAGTGATTCTATCATATATGTTTCTTTGCTCATATCTTCTTCAGTAGGTTTAATGCTTTTTCTGTACCAAACATGTACTGAACCGTAATGTGATGATACTTGATCTCTTGCAGAAATTGCTCTTGAGATATGATACCGTCTTCCAATCACGAATCTGGTATCCGACTGTATCATTGGCAATAGGACCAATGACAACATCATAGTCGTGAAGTTGTTGACGAGTCTTGTTTTGGCGATTGCTGCGAATAAACTGCGTCCATTCCATGGTATAGTCGTTACAATCAAAACGCAAGACTTTCAACTCCGATAATGCTGCATCATCTATCTCATATTCATACACAATTGGCTCTCCACCGAAGTTTTCAGCCTTCTTATTTGCTTGGTCTTGGGCGACTTTTCGTGAAGGAGTAAGATAAAATCCTATTCCAAAGTCTTTGCCTTTACGACTTTTGCTCAGTTCAATGTCATTGAAGGCTTCATTTGTGCCGTGATATAGTCTCATGCGATAGTTCCTCCCATGCGTTGGCAATATATCGTTAGGTCCTCTACCGCGTTCTCAAAGGAACCGGTATGCTCCACTTCATAGTACTTGTCGATGAAATCCAAGCCCTTAAACTGCTGCAGATATATGTATGCTTGCTGAGCCGAGATATGATGTGCGTCTGCAAACTCAGTGATAAGTGCGATGATGTAATTTAATCTATTTAAAAGTGCTCTACTCATAGGTTTAGACAAAAATCAATTTACCGCAAAAAAAAAAAAAAAAAAAATGACATATGCAAGCATATGCCATAAATTCTTCATTTTTTTCTTCATTTTGTAACAA
>ONKB01000058.1 GCA_900318305.1 uncultured Prevotellaceae bacterium
ACAGCACTTTTCACCTTTGGAGGCGGATTAAACACCGTCTCAGGTACTGTAAACAGGTATTCAGTATCATACCATGCCTGCAGGAACACACTCAGAATACCATAAGACTTGTTTCCTGGTCCTGAAGTGAGGCGCTCAGCCACCTCCTTCTGAATCATTCCTGTACAACATGGAATCAAGTCTTTGTAATCCAATAGCTTGAAAAAAATCTGGCTGCTGATGTTGTAAGGATAGTTCCCAGTCAACACAAAAGACCTGCCTTTGAACACTGTCGCCAAATCCATCTGCAGGAAATCACCGACAATAATTTTGTCCCTGAGTTGAGGTATGGCGCTATGCAGATACTCCACACTCTCGTTATCAATTTCCACAACCTTCATTTCACGCCCCTTAGGCAAGAGGTACTGAGACAAAGCACCCGTACCAGGACCCACTTCCAAAATAGGAATACCGGGACAAACATCCACGGTATCGGCGATACGCTTAGCTACTTCCATGTCAGTAAGGAAATGCTGTCCCAGTTTTTTTTTAGGACGTACCCTATTCATTCGCGTCTTTTTCGTATTTTTGTATCTGATACAAAGATACGGATTTTATCCCGTTAACCGCCGTGTTTTGAAAAAGTATATCGCCACCATACTAAAGATTCTATTTCCCTTCGTCCTCGGTGGGGGCATTTTATACTGGATGTACAGAAATTTTCCTTTCTCGGATTTGGACGACATCCTCTTCCACCAGATGCATTGGGAATGGATGTTTTTGTCGTTCATACCCGGCATTCTGGCACAAGTATTCAGAGGATTACGCTGGAAACAGGCTTTGGGCCCTTTAGGAGAGCATCCGCGTAAAGGAGTCTGCATCAATGCCATTTTCATATCTTATGCCATCAGCCTTATCATTCCCCGTAGTGGAGAAATCATGCGTTGTGGCATACTGAAATCCCACGACGGCACATCATTTGGAAAATCACTTGGCACAGTCATAACAGAACGCATTGTTGACAGTGCCATCATGTTACTACTCACTGCAACAGTCCTGCTGTACCAGCTCCCTGTTATCATTGAGTTTTTCAATCTCACAGGAACAGGCTTTACAGGGTTGCTGCATAAGTTTACCACGACAGGCATCATCGTCACCATAGTATGTGTACTCCTCATTATTCTCATGGTGTTTATTGGCATCAAGCAATTCTCTGTTGCAAAAAAAATCAAGGATGCCATCAGGGATATTATTGACGGCATCTTGTCTCTCAGGAAAGTACACAATATGCCTCTCTATTTTTTCTACTCCGTTGGTATATGGGTGGCCTATTTCCTGCATTATTGGCTGACATTCTATTGTTTTGACTTCAGTGCCGGCATGGGGCTCACCGCCGCCCTGATTTCCTTCTGCATAGGCAGTATCGCCGTCATTGTACCTACCCCAAACGGAGCTGGTTCATGGCATTTTGCCGTCAAAACCATTCTTGTGCTTTATGGCATGGACCAAATCAATGCCGTATCATTTGTTCTGATTGTACACTCTGTACAAACTCTTCTGCTTATTGCCCTGGGTATATATGCCTTGTTTGCCTTGCAATTCATACATCCCAGAAATAACAATCTCAGCGAGGAGGACACCCTATGAAGACGCTCAGTTCTCACAAGATTATAGAGATAATCTGCTCGCTAACACTTGCGTCAGGTATTCTTTATTGGATGTACAGGGATTTCCCCTTCTCACAGGTCTCTGAGACACTTATAGACGGCGTACACTGGGATTGGATGCTCTTTTCACTTTTGTTTGGTGTCATTCCGCAGATTCTGAGAGGATTGCGCTGGCGACTGGCTTTAGAACCACTGCATGAGTATCCTTTACGACGTAGCTGCATATCAGCAGTATATATGTCTTTTGCCGCCAGTCTCATCATCCCGCGCATCGGAGAAATCTCACGCTGTGCTACACTGAAAAAAGTGGAAGGAACTTCTTTTCCAGTTTCCCTGGGAACAGTTGTCACCGAACGTATCGTTGACTCGGCATTGGTTTTACTCATCCTTCTGGCCACATTTATCTGCGAGGTCCCTGCCTTCCTAAGATTTTTCAGCACCATAGGTTTCACCACCGACGCTTTCTTTGAAAAATTCTCCGTCGGAGGCATTATCATATCAGCAATCTGCCTGTCACTAATCATGGGCGGACTCGCATATATCTTCATCCGTCTCAAGACATTCAACAGATTTCAGGACGTATTCAAGAAATTCTCCCAGGGTCTGGTTTCAGTAAGACAAGTCAGGAACACCAGTTTATATATCTTCTTTTCCATCAGCATCTGGCTATGCTATTTCTTGCATTTCTTCCTGGCATTTTATGCCTTCGACTTCACCAGTCACCTTGGAATACACGCTGGTCTGCTCGCATTTTGCATGATTACAGTTGCCGTACTGGTTCCAACCCCAAACGGAGCAGGACCATGGCATTTTGCCGTCAAAGTAGTACTTATGCAATTCGGCATCAGTCTGTCAGAGGCTATTCTGTTTGCCCTCATCGTCCATGCGTTGCAGACACTGCTCGTCATCATTCTGGGTATATATGGTTACCTCACCCTGACCTTATCAAAAAAACAAGAAAACCCCCATTAATATAATGTAAACTTAATAGGGCATTATGGCAGTTATCCGCCACATCGCCAACTCATTCAACGACTATTAAAACTATACAAAATACTGGAATATTATGGAAATTAAAAATCTTGAGCCAAGAGGCATCTGGCAAAACTTCTACCTTCTTACACAGGTACCGCGTCCGTCAGGACATCTGGAAAAAATACAAGCTTTCCTTCTGAAATGGGCAAAAGAGAAAAACATCGAGGCTTTTCAGGATAATGCCGGCAACATCATCATGCGCAAACCAGCAACTCCTGGATTTGAGAATTTGAAGATGGTTACCTTTGAAGGTCACATGGACATGGTACCCCAGAAGGCTGCCGACTCCAACCATAATTTTGAGACAGATCCCATTGAGACTTACATTGACGGCGACTGGGTGAAGGCTAAAGGTACGACCCTCGGTTCCGACGATGGTATGGGAGTGGCTACTGCCATGGCTATCTTTGAGAACAACAGTCTTGAACACGGACCATTGGAAGCTATCTTTACTGTAGATGAGGAGACTTGCATGTATGGCGTCAGCCATCTGGAAGCCGGCACCCTTAAAGGTGACATCCTACTCAATTTAGACAATGAAACCGAAGGCGAATTTATCATAGGCTGTGCAGGCGGAATGGATGTGGCAGGCTCACTGGACTACCAGGAAGCCTCTACAGAGGAAGAAGACATTGCCGTCAAGGTAACCCTGAAAGGCTTAAAAGGCGGACATTCCGGTCTGGAAATCTCATTGGGCAGAGCCAATGCCAACAAACTCATGGCTCGATTGCTTGACGACGCTGTCAAGGAATTTGATGCCGACCTTGCCAGTTGGGAAGGTGGCAATATGCGCAATGCCATCCCCAACAGAGCAGAAGCTGTCCTTACCATCAATCCTGACGATAAGGCAGCATTTGAAGCTCTTGTCGCAGAATGGAAAGAAACTTTCATCAATGAATACGGAAGCATTGAAGACGAACTGGAATTAACGATGGAAGCAACTGAACTCCCTGGGAAAATCGTTCCAGCTGAAATACGAGACAACTTCATTAATGCCGTCATGGCATGCCACTGCGGTGTATTGCGCAACATTCCAGCTATTCCCCATATAGTAGAGACATCATGCAATCTCGGTATCGTAAAAGTTGCCAATGGCAACATCAAGACCGATGTCCTGGTACGCAGTTCCTGCGAGAGCATGCTGGACTATCTGGCCGAATCCGTCAATGCAGCATTCTCCATGGCAGGCATGCAGACCACCTTTGGCGGACGTTACCCTGCATGGCAACCCAACAACAATTCCCCTATTGTCGCTGTAGTCAGCCAAGTATATAAAAAAGTCAACGGCGAAGATTGCAAAGTGGAAGTTGTACATGCCGGACTTGAGTGTGGCATCATACAGACAATATATCCCAACATGGATGCCGTCAGCTTCGGTCCTACCCTGCGCTCTCCGCACACACCATTTGAGCGCTGCAACATACCTTCAGTAGCCAAATACTACAAATTTGTACTTGAACTACTGAAAAACATTCCAGAGAAATAACTATTACCTCTCAAATCACATCAATAAGAATGCTGCCAAAACCTGTTTGGCAGCATTCTTTCGTATTTATCATTTACAAAAGATTGTTATCTGATGCTATTGTATCGTAATGATATAGAAGATGTTTCTAAAATTCAGGAGACACCAATAATGAGAACTCAGCAACAGTAAGCAACTGAGGATAACAGCTTGTTACTGAATTTTAACAACGGACTTGACAATATTAGCTTTATCATGAACACTCTGGTCCATTGCATTCTGTATGTCATCAAAGTCAAAGACATTGGTGACTATACCCTTCAGATTAACTTTTCCAGAAGCAACAGCCTCAATGGCCATGGGATAAATATGGCGATATCGGAAAACCGTCTTGAAGACCAGCTCCTTATCCAGGGCAAGACTCATCGGCAGGGTCATTTCACCTGTCTTGGAATAACCTACCAATACGATTGTAGCCCCCTTCTTTGCCACGCTGATAGCCTGACGAGTCGTGATTTCCGTACCAGCCGTCTCTATGACGAGGTCAACACCCTTGCCGTCAGTAAGGTGGGCCACTTCAGCCAGGACATCTTTCTCTTTAGAATTGATGACAGCCGTTGCACCTAATTCCAAAGCCTTATCCAATCGCTTCTGCATGATATCCACCTGAATAACCTTAGTGACGCCCTCGGCCTTCAGCGCCATCATGGACACCAATCCTATACAGCCAGAACCGAAAACCAAAGCTGTCTGTCCGGCATGGGCCCCTCCCTGATTAGCTGCATGAAACCCAACAGCAAGAGGCTCTATCAGTGCGCCCTCCATGGTATCCACATTATCAGGCAACTTAAAGCAAAGAGCCGCCTCATGAGCTACATACTCTTGGAAGACACCGTCAACAGGAGGTGTTGCAAAGAACACCACATCGGGACAGAGGTTATATTTGCCCTTACGGCAGAACTCACAATGCCCGCAAGTCTTTCCAGGCTCAAGCGCCACACGGTCACCTACTTTGAGATGCCTGACATCCTTGCCGACCTCCACAACAGTTCCTCCCGGCTCATGACCTAACACAAAAGGAGGCTCAACGATATAATCACCGATGCGACCTGTCTCGTAGTAATGCATATCAGAGCCACAGATACCGACATACTCCAATTTAACAAGCACCTCGTTGTCTGCAGGAATTGGAATAGAACGCTGGACATATCCCATCTTGCCTATACCATTCATTACTGCTACTTTCATTGTTCCTTCCATAAGGGTTTATTTATGAGTTCAATACTATATGATTATCTTTAGCAAAAATACGGAAAACTTTATATTTCGCCGATATCTTCTCCGTTTTTCTCTATAATTTTGTTAACTTTGATAGCAAATATCCATTCCATATTTCTATTTAAAATGAACCGTAGAAGTTTCTTGCAAAAATCCGCAGCTATTGCCGGAGCTGTATGCTTGGATTTCCCGGCATTTGCCGAGAAAGTGAAAACCTTTGGAGAACCTAAATTGAAAATAGGTATTCTCAGCGACATTCACATCAAGAAGAAAGAAGATACCAAATATTTTGAAAAAGCATTGAAATATTTCAGGGACCAACAGGTAGATGGCGTACTGGTTGCCGGTGACATTGCTGACTGGGCATTAGAGAGCCAGCTGAAATGGTTTGCCGACACATGGTACAGCGTATTCCCCAAGGACAAGGCTCCCGACGGACACCACGTTGAGAAACTGTTTATCTATGGCAACCACGACATCAAAGACGCCAAGGCTATTCTTAAGAAATACAAAGTCACCCCTGAGCAAGCTGAAGCAGAAGCCATCGGTCCACGCCGTGCCGAAGTATGGAAAAAACTATTCAAGGAGAAGTGGGCTCCAATCTATATGAAAGACGTTAAAGGATATAAGTTCATTGGCGGACATTTTACCACGTTTGACGGTATCAACAATCTTGACGAATACCTTACCTCCGTGAAAAACCAACTGCCAACAGACAAGCCTTTCTTCTATTTCCAACACATGCATCCCAAAGACACTTGTTCATCACCCTGGACATGGGGGCAGGACAACGGGAAAACTACAGCTGCACTGAGCAAATACCCCAACGTTATCTCCTTCTCAGGCCATTCCCACACGCCGCTGACCGATGAGAAAACCATCTGGCAGGGAGCATTTACCAGCGTAGGTACAGCTTCCATGTCCTATGTCATCCCATTCGGTGGCAGGGAAAACACTGCACATACCGATGACAAGTCTATCATCCATTCGCAGATGAAGAAAATGAATACCAAGGACGGCAAGCACGGACAGCTGATGACTGTTTATAGCGACCATATCACACTGGAACGTCGTGAATTTGTCTATGACCAGCAGCTTGCCGACAACTGGATTATCAATCTTCCTTATGATGGAGACGGAGAACTGTCGTTTGAGAGAAGAGCCAAGACAGCTCCCGTTCCCCATTTTATTGCTGGCTCTAAAGTCACTCTGACAAGAGCTATGGGTAAGGATCGCCAAGACAAGGAAGAAGATCAGATTACCGTACATTTTCCCTCAGTCTTAAAGAAAACAATGGGAGTAAGAGCCTTTGAGTATGAGATACAGGCTGAGTGTGAAGATTATGACACCTTCAAAATCATGTCCACCAAACGTGTATTCTCCAAAGGATTCTATCTCAACGAGGACAAAGACGAGGAAGAGGTCATTTGTCCTTTTGCTATCAGTGAGTTGGTTCCCAACAAGAGGATACGTTTCTATGTTCGTCCCATCAATTGCTTTGGAAAGAAAGGAGAAGCTATCTGTTCTGACTGGATTTCTACTGCTAAACCTAAAAAATAAATACGGACACAAAAAAGCCGGGCACAACACCCGGCTTTTTTGTGTTGGGATACCCGGACTCGAACCAGGAAAGGCAGGACCAGAATCTGCAGTGTTACCATTACACCATATCCCAAGCTTAATCAGGTGCAAATTTACAATGTTTTCCCATTCCAACAAAATAAAATCAGGAAAAAAATCACTATCCCGACTTTTTTGCCTCAAACAACAGTTTTGGCATAGTAAATGTTTTCATATAACATGTGGATTTTCACGTTTACATAACGATATAATCCGAGAAATAGATTAAATTTGCAATTTACATAAATCACATTAATGCACAAGAAACAAAACAAGCTTGTAGAAACCATTATCAGTGCTATTCAAGACAAGAAAGGTCAGAATATCGTTGTCGCTGATTTTCAAAACATTCAAGATTTTATTTGCAGCCATTTCATCATCTGCCAAGGCAATTCACGCATACAGGTAGAAGCCATTGCAAGAAACGTTGGCGAATATACCTATGAACACACCAAGGAAAAACCCATCGCTGTCAGTGGTGAGGAGAATGCTCTATGGATAGCTATTGACTACGGAGATGTCATGGTTCATATCTTTGAACCGCATACAAGGACCTTTTATGACCTTGAGCACCTCTGGGCAGATGCTAAAATAACCGAGATTCCCGATTTAGATACCCCATCCCAACAAACTATTTAATATTCCTATGAGTTCAAACAAACCCAACAAAAACAATAATATGAATATGCCCCGATTCAATCTGAACTGGGTGTATGCCATTATTATTATTCCTCTAGCCTACCTTCTTCTTAAAGGCAATTCTGGCAACTTCAGCAATTTTCACAAAGAGGTAAGCTACTCCACGTTCAAATCGTATGTAGAGAATGGCTATGCCAGCAAAATCAATGTCAACAAAGGCGAAGGCATTGTCACCATGTATGTCAAGAAAGAATCGGCAGGAAAAATCTTCGGAAATGCAAATCAGGCCGATGAGAATGCCAATGTTACCGCAGAGATTTCCAGCGTAGACAATTTAGACAATTTTATCACGGAACAACAGAAAGCAAAACATTTCAACGGTCCTGTATACTATGAGTCGGGAAACAGCATTTTCAGTTCCGTACTGATAAATCTGATGTTACCGATCTTGTTTTTCTTTGGCATCTATTGGCTGTTCTTCCGGCGCATGAGCAGCGGAGGCGCCGGAGGAGGCGTTTTCAGCGTCGGGAAGAGCAAAGCTCAGATATATGACAAGGAAAATGGCGTCCATGTTACCTTTAAAGATGTAGCGGGGCAAGATGAAGCCAAGCAGGAAGTTCAAGAAGTTGTCAAGTTCCTGAAAAATCCACGCAAATATACAGAGCTGGGCGGAAAGATTCCCAAGGGCATCCTTCTCGTAGGACCTCCGGGAACTGGCAAGACCTTGCTGGCTAAAGCTGTTGCCGGTGAGGCCAATGTTCCGTTCTTCTCGATTTCGGGTTCTGATTTTGTTGAAATGTTTGTAGGTGTCGGAGCCAGTCGTGTTCGTGACCTGTTCAAGCAAGCCAAGGAGAAGGCACCTTGTATAGTTTTTATTGATGAAATTGATGCTGTGGGGCGTGCACGAGGCAGGAATCCGAATATGGGTGGAAATGATGAGAGAGAGAACACCCTGAACCAACTCCTGACAGAGATGGACGGATTTGTACCCAACAGTGGTATTATCGTACTGGCTGCCACAAACCGGGCTGACATCCTTGACAAAGCCCTGCTCCGTGCCGGACGATTTGACAGACAGATACATGTTGAGCTCCCAGGGCTTCCCGAAAGAAAACAAATTTTCGCCGTTCATATGAGGCCTCTGAAAATGGATGACACCGTAGATGTTGATCTCCTCTCCCGGCAAACACCAGGATTCTCGGGCGCCGATATTGCCAATGTCTGCAATGAAGCTGCCCTCATCGCCGCACGCCGTGACTTGAAGGCTATTGGCAAACAAGAATTCCTGGATGCCATCGACCGTATCATCGGCGGAATGGAGAAGAAGACCAAAGTTATGACAACAGAAGAAAAACGCACCATTGCCATCCACGAAGCAGGTCATGCCACAATATCATGGTTTCTGGAATATGCCAATCCTCTGGTTAAAGTCACCATTGTCCCTCGCGGGCAAGCTCTCGGCGCAGCCTGGTACCTGCCAGAAGAGCGTACCATCACAACAAGAGAACAAATGCTTGATGAGATTTGTGCCACTCTCGGAGGACGTGCCGCAGAAGAACTGTTTACAGGACACATCTCGTCAGGTGCCCTGAATGACCTGGAACGGGTCAACAAATCTGCTTTCGGCATGGTTGCCTATCTGGGTATGAGCGATGAACTTACAAACATCTGCTATTATAACACCCAACAGGATTATAGTTTCAATAAACCCTATTCGGAGAATACTGCGGAACTGATTGACACCGAGGTCAAGAAACTCATAGAGGAGCAATACCATCGTGCTAAGACTATTCTTGAAGAACATAAGGACGGACATGCCCAATTAGCACAGTTGCTGATAGAGCGCGAAGTTATCTTTGCCGAAGATGTTGAGAAGATTTTCGGGAAAAGGCCCTGGAAGAGTCGCTCTGACGAATTGATTGAGGAAAATGACAGATTACTGAAACAACGTGAAGAAGAGGAGGCTCTTGAAGCCATCAAGGAAGCGGAGAAAAAAGTTCAGGCTGCAGGACTGACTCCTGGTACTGCCACATCAGAAGAGCAGACAGAAGACAATCCCACAACTGGCGAGACAGCTCCTGAAACTGACAACAATAATAATACATCAGAAGAACGTGAATAATTTCATTAAACGGACACTATCGGGAATCCTTTATGTATTGGTTCTCGCAGGTTGCATCATTTGGGGACAAAACTCATTTTGCCTGCTATTTGTCCTCATCACGGCTCTCGCCTTAGGTGAGTTTGACAATATTATCGAAGATCATGGTTTAGCTCAACCCAACAAAACCATCAATGTCATCTCCGGAGTCTACTTATTCCTGGCAGTATTCCTCTACTTAAACCGTCATTTCTCAGGAATCATCTTTTTGCCCTATTTGTTTTCGCTGCTGTATATTATTTCCAGCGAACTCTACCAGCATAAGAAAAACCCGGTTGCTAACTGGGCATACACATTAGCCGGACAGGTCTATATTGCCTTGCCCTTCACACTACTCAACACCATATCCTACTCTCCGGAAAAGGGCTATTCGTTCATTCTTCCTCTATGTATTTTCATCTTCATCTGGATAAACGACACAGGTGCCTATCTTTTCGGCAGTATGCTCCACAATCTCATTCCATACAAACTGGCACCCAACATCTCTCCCAAGAAGACTTGGATTGGCAGTATCGGAGGCTTCATTGTTGTGATTCTCTCTGGTATCGCCCTATACCACTTCACCAGCACAGCTTCTGTATGGCTTTGGATGGGACTGGCTTTTGTGGTAGCACTCTCAGGCACTTATGGAGACCTCGTAGAGAGTCAGATTAAGCGTGAGGTTGGCATTAAGGACAGTGGACGATTCCTGCCGGGTCACGGCGGAGTACTTGACCGGTTTGACAGTGCCCTGTTTGCCATTCCTGCCGCCACCATATATATTTATTGTACAAACTTTCCCCTATAAGAACATGAAGATACTCATCCCTTTCTTCCTTCTTGGCTGTACCTTTTTACCCACACATGCCCAGCATACCGCCAAAGATGCCATCTTTGCTAATTATAAACTGTCAGGAAGCAATCTGTGTACATATATTGAACCCGTTAATGTCAATTATACAGATGCTCCCAAGGGTTATAAGCCAATCTATCTAAGTATGTATGCCCGTCACGGCTCACGTCACCTGTCTGTTCTGAAAGACTATGAAGAGCCTCTGGAACTACTCAGGAAAGCATACAGCAAAGCATGTCTCTCCACCATCGGCAAAAGGACGATGAGTGTCATTGACTCATTGGAAAGAATGGCCCACGGACGTGTAGGAGAACTTACAATCGTAGGAGCAAGACAACATCAGGGCATCGCCAGAAGAATCTATGAGCATTTCCCAGAATTGTTCTCAAACAACATTCACCTTGATGCCCGATCTACACCAATTCAACGAACCATGATGTCAATGGTAAACCAATGCATCACGCTCAAGGAATGCTACCCTAAACTTACAGTCAGTTCTGATGCCTCGCAACATGATGTCTGGTATATGGATACTCAGGATGCTATGGCTTACAAATATCGCAAGACACCTGAATCTGTAAAAGCTTTGAAAGAGTATAATAAACAGATGATAAAACCCCACCGGTTTGTCCATTCTATCTTCACTGATGAGAAATTTATTCAGGACAATGTCAATCAGAACGAGTTCATGCTCCAGATGTTCACTCTGGCAAACATGCCACAAAATGAAGGTGTCAACATAGACATCTACGACATCTTCAAACCTGAGGAGATTCTGAACTTGTGGAAGAAGGATAATTTCAAGTGGTATGTTGAATACACATTCAACCCTTTGACCCAGAACAAAGTACCCTATACACAAATCCACCTTCTACGCAATATCATTACAGTGGCAGACACATGTCTGCTGTCTCCCCGGAATAACATCACTTTGCGTTTTGGCCACGAGGTTGACCTTCTGCCACTGGCTTGTCTGATGAGACTCAGCGAAACGGCATACGAAAGCACCAATGGGGACGAAGTCGCCGATCATTGGCGCAACTATGACTTTTATCCTATGGCAGGTAACATACAACTGGTGTTCTACAGGAAACCCAACAGTCCGGACCTGGTAAAAATATTGCTTAACGAACGCGAGCAGACCCTCCCGATAAAAAGCGACACCTCTCCTTACTACAAATGGAAAGATGTCAGGAATTACTTTTTGAATATTCTCGAGAAAGCACCAAAAGAGTAACCTTCGCAAAGTCTATCTTTGAGAGCCTTCTTTTATATCCAACAGTTTGAGCATCAATTCTGCGGCATGCTGAGGTGCACCGGAAGCACCAAACCGCTCAATCATTTCTTCGTAGCCGCTTAACATTTCAGCACGTTTGTCTCCACCCGACAGGATATGCGACAGCTCTCCACGAATCATATCCCCATTTACCTCATCTCCTATCAATTCCCTGACAATTTCCCTGTCAAGCATCAGATTGACAAGTGAAATGTATTTCACTTTCAGAAAATATGGCTTTATTTTTCTTATCAATTTGCCAAAAGGAACATAATAGCACACCACTTGAGGCACATTGAACAAAGCCGTCTCAAGTGTAGCTGTTCCCGAAGTCACTAATGCCACCTCAGCATTCTGTAAGATAGCAAAAGTCTGTTCCTTCAAGATGCTGAAATTTTTATCAGGCACAACGACGCCTGCTTTTTCCAAATATTTCCTATAATCATAGTCAGAAATCTCCGGCACACCTGCCACGATCAGCTGGTAGCCCCTTTCCATATAAGGCAAAGAAGCCATCACCATACGTGAGAAATTGTCTTTTATTTCCTGGACACGGCTTCCCGGCAGCAATGCGATTATGGGGTTGTCTGCCAAGCCATTCATGCGTAGGAACGACACCCTGTCTGTGGGGTGGGTTCTCTGGTATTCGCATATCTCATCTACAGAAGGATTACCGATATAATGTATCGGACAATTGTGTTTCGTTTCAAAAAAAGGAATCTCAAACGGCAGAATAGAGAACCGTTCATCCACCCAGGCCTTGATTCTCTCTACCCGTCGTTCTTTCCATGCCCACACCTTCGGCAAGATATAATAATAGACGGGTATTGATGTATGCTCCTTGACAAATTTTGCCATCAGCAAATTGAATCCAGGATAATCCACAAGGATAACAACATCGGGATGTGTCTCCACTATTGATTTCTTGCAGGCCTTCATCGCCTTCAGGATAGTCCTCAGATGTAGCAACACAGAGATGAAGCCCATATATGCAATTGAGCGGTAATGGCATAAACACTCCCCTCCCACGGCAGCCATTCTGTCACCTCCATAGAAAAAAAACTCTGCCGTGGCATCTTTCTCCTTGAGCGCACGCATCAGGTTTGCTGCATGCAAGTCCCCACTCGCCTCACCGGCTATTAGAAAATATCTCATAACTCCCAATGCGATAAATCGCTCATCAACTCATAGTCGGTCTCGTCTATCTTGATAGGTGTTATGGCAATATAGCCCTTGTCAAGTGCCCAGTTATCGTTCAACGTGTCATCGGGGTTCAGGTCAATATTCACCCCGCCGAGCCAATAGTATTCCTTATTATAATATGTTTCCTGACGAGTGAACTCTTCCTTCCACACCCCCATTGCCATCTTGCATATCTTTATACCCTTGTAATCCGGCTCTCCGGGGAAATTGACATTCAGCAGGGAACCATAGGGCAGCCCTTTCTCCAGTACTGTCCTGACTATGCGCTGTACATGGGGAGTCATCGGAGAAAAGTCGGCATCCTCATCAAAGTCACACAAAGAGAAAGCTATGGAAGGTATCCCGTGCAAGGTACCCTCCTTGGCTATGCTCACCGTACCGGAGTAATGCTCGTTGATGGTGGCATTAGTACCATGGTTTATCCCGGAAATAACAAGGTCGGGTTTACGAGGAACAAACTGGTTCAAAGCCAGCTTGACACAGTCGACAGGTGTTCCTGTGCAGCTGTAAACTGTCAAGCCTTCTTCCTGCTTGCACAGTTTTGCCGATATGGGCAGTATTGATGTTATGGCACATCCCGTAGCTGAACGCGGTCTGTCAGGAGCGACCACAACCACCTCTCCTATAGGACGGAGCATCTCTGTCAGCGAGTTAATACCCTTTGCCAGATAGCCGTCATCGTTTGAAACAAGTATTAAAGGTTTCATTGGGTTTCTACGTTTTTAGCAAAGGTAATCATTTTTCTGACAATATAAAAACTCTAATAAAATTAAAATATCTATATTTGTACCATAATATTAAAGACTTTATGAAACAAGCTTTATACTTGATGCTTATTATGCTTCTGTCGGCCAATTGGACTGAGGCTGGAACATGGAACGACAATCCCGTCATATCCCACCGCGGGGCATGGAAAAATACCGGGAATCCGCAAAACTCCCTGGCATCATTCCGTGATGCCGCACGTATGGGATGTCATGGCAGCGAATGCGACGTCTGGTTTACCAAGGACGATTCCATGATTATCTTTCATGACAGTAAGCGCAACGGGAAATACATCGAAGAAACACCTTATACTGAACTCCGGGCACAGAAACTGCCCAACGGAGAGGTGATGCCTACCCTACAGGAATACATCACTGAAGTTATGAAGCAGAAGAAGACAAAACTCATCATTGACATCAAGACATTCGTCAAGGATAAGCCCCGCACCACAAAATTAGCCCTTGCCGTCAATAAACTGGTGGAAGACATGGGCGCACACGACTGGGTGGAATATCTCGTTGGCTATATGCCAACAGGCGTAGCACTTATGACTGTTACGGATTTACCTGTAGCCTATCTCGGACAATGGAAGAAAGATTATCCCGAATGCGCACCATGGAACATCAGACAGCAGGGCATTAAATGTATCGATTATCAGGATTATCAATACGACTGTCACCCTGAATGGCTTCCCGAGTTCAAGCAGATGGGTCTTCACCTTAACGTCTGGGTCGTAAATGCCAAAGAAGAAATGAAACGTTTTCTTCTCCAAGGTTTTAACTACATCACTACCGATGAGCCAGAATTACTTCTTCAAGTACATAAACAGAATAAAAAGGCATACATTAAAGCACTTTACAATAAATAATTTATTTCCCTCATATCCTTGCAAGAATACAAACTAAATTAGAATAAAACATGAAAAAATTCTACCTTATCTTATCGCTTTGCTGTTTATTCAGCATAATCGGCCTTCGCGCGCAAGATAATTACACCATCTATGGCAAGATTAGTTGTTCTGGAGTAGGTATGGAAGGCGTCGTCGTTTCTGACGGCTATAATTTCACCCAGACAGATGCCAATGGCAACTACTACATCAACTCTGACAAGAAAAACGGTTACGTCTTCTATGTCATCCCCTCTGGCTACATGCCTTATACTGGAGCCAGTTCTACGACAGAAGAAAAAATATTCCCTCCTTTCTGGCAGTCCTTGAATTATCCCAACACTCCTACCAGGGTTGAGAAACATGATTTCAAGCTGAAGGTGGAAAACAACGACAAACATATCATGTTCTTTCAGGCTGACCCTCAGGTGGCCAGCAGAGAAAGCAATGACTATAACCAGTACACGACACTCTATTTCCCAAGAACAAAGAAAGAGATTTCTGATGCCGGTTCCACACCCATCTACACCACCGTACTGGGCGATCTCTCATGGGATAACTTCTGGTATGCGAACGGCTATGACATAGCTAGCTATCGAATCACCCTTGTAAACAACTACAACAGTTTCAAGATGAAGCATTTCCACGTAATAGGAAACCACGACCACAATGGTGCCACACCAGAGTCAGATGAGACCGACTTTAAGGCTTCCGGACGTTTCCGCCAGGTCATGGGACCCAACTGCTATTCTTATAATATAGGTAAGATACATTATGTGTCGCTTGATGACATCATCTACAAGAATACCTACACAGCAGGCGCCTCGTACAAGACGGGTATTGTAGGTGACAGGGACTATACACAGGCTTTCTCTGACGACCAGCTGGAATGGCTGGAAAAAGACCTTTCCTATGTACCAACGGATGCCACCGTCTTTATCAGCGTACACTGCCCTCTGTGGGGACTTAACGCCTCATTCCAACCAAATGTCATCCTCTCTAACGGCACCACGCAGAAAGCCTGCAATTTACTGAAAAAATTCAAGGCAGTACACATTCTCTCAGGTCACCGTCACAACACCTATAACATCGAGCCTACTAACTACGGATACAATAATATCTTCGAGCACACCCTCGGTGCTGTAGGGGGTAACCTGTGGTGGGCAGGACTCTACTCCGGGCATACCAACTGCAATGACGGCACACCTGGTGGCTGGCAGATGTTCTACATCAATGGAGATACCATCACATGGCAGTTTCACGATCTGGAGGACAACGGCAACGCCCAATTCCGCGTCGTAGACGGCAATACCCTTAAAGAATTCTACCAGACAAATGCAACCATCAAGGCCATACGCAGCGCATATTCAGGAAGACAAGATTTCTCTACTCTGGAAAACAATGTCATACTGGTCAACGTATTCAACTATGACCCGAAGTGGAAAGTACAGATGTTTGAAGGAAGCAAGGAGCTGACGGTAACCCGTTGGAGATGTGAGGATGTATACCACACACTTACTTACGACATTCCACGCTACGAAGACAAAGGCTCTTATACAACCGACAATGCCACAAACTGGAATCTGCACACATTCAAAGCCGTTGCAAGCAGTTCGACCAGCAGCATTACAATAAAAGTCACAGACCGCTTCAACAATGTCTACAAAAAGACTGTAACTCGTCCTATCCCATGCACGGTTGAGGCACTGACTGTCGGGAATGAGGAAATGATACTTGATGGCATACAACAGCGCATGAACACCATAGGACAGACTACCATCTACTGTAACCAAAACGGTATCAATGTGGAAGCCAGTGGTGAAGACAATGTTACTATCACCAATGTCAACGGTATGATCCAGAGCTATAAACTGCATACTGGGCGCAATACTTTCCCTGTCACTCAGAAAGGCATTTATATTGTTACCGTCGGCAATTATAGCACAAAATTATATGTCAAATAAATCATAGACTTATGACAAAGAAACCGGGATGAAAGTCCCGGTTTCTTTGTCATTAACCCGTTTAATCGTAACTTTGTGCAGTTCATTCCAAATGAAGCACATACTGTTCATATTATTATCTGCTATTCTCAGCGCCAATTTCATTAACACCGAGAATATACCTGAGCCCCTTTTAAATATCGGTTTCAACAATTCGGGCATTGTTCTTTCTGGTATCGACTTACCAAACCACATCGGAAGGGGATATAGCTACAACTACACTCCTTGACCCAATCAGAAGCAGATACTATGGTGCAACAGATTATGATGACGAAGGGTATTATTATGTCATGTATGATACCTACGACGCCCTGAGCAAGTCACTTCTGAAAAGAAGTGACTTGAGAAATCCTTTTCCGTTTGGACAATCAAAAATCACAATCACCCACCAAACCCTACAAGGCGATTCTCAGCAGCCAGGACAATGGAGGATGGAGCATCAATAGAGAAGTTAACAAACTTATATACCACAAAGTTCCACCACTTTATCAACGGCTGCATCAAGACCTGTGGTATCCTTACCACCTGCAGTTGCAAAGTGAGGAGCACCGCCGCCACCACCTTGAATTAACTTGGCAGCCTCACGGACAAGATTCCCTGCATGCAGTTTTCTACTTTCCACTAAGTCTTTACTAATCATCACAGTAATTAGCGGTTTGTCATCATGCTTACTGCCATACACACATAGTGTATTCTCTGGCATTATATTGGACACTTGGAAAGCCAAATCCTTGACTATCTGTGATGGCATATCCTCAACGAAGACATGCTTCACGAGATGGATTCCCTCAGGTGTCAAAATACTACGTTTCACCACCTCCTCACGTATTTTCACAAGACGTTGTTTGGTTGCCTCCTCAACTTGTTTCTGCAATTGAACATTCTCATCTATGGTTTTCTTAATTGCCTCTTGAATATTCTTACTTTGCAATAATTCTGAGACTTTCGCAAGGACATCCTGCATCCTATAGACACTTTCTTCTGCCCGCGCGCCAGTAATTGCTTCAATGCGTCGTACTCCAGCCGCAACACTACTTTCGCTGACAATACGAACCATTCCAATATGTCCAGTGGATTTGGCATGACAACCGCCACAGAACTCCACACTGTCTCCGAATTTTACTACGCGCACCTTATCGCCATACTTTTCACCAAATAGAGCCAACGCACCAAGTTTTCTGGCTTCTTCAACAGGCACATCTCGGTAATCCTGCAAAGGGATATCCTCGCGGATTCGGCGATTAACCAATATCTCAACCTGACGTATCTCCTCAGGAGTAACTTTCTGAAAATGGGAGAAGTCAAAACGAAGACTGTCTGGTGTTACCAAAGAGCCTTTCTGTTCAACATGAGTACCCAATACTTCACGCAAGGCCTGATCAATGAGGTGAGTTGCTGTGTGATTGGCTTCACTTGCATGACGTTTCTCAACATTTACTTTAGCCGTCCATCCTGCAGACGGATTTGATGGTAATTTTGTCGTCAGGTGCAAGGGCATATTATTCTCCTGCTTCACATCAAAAATCTCTATCGTCTCGCTCTCGTTTTCCAAGACGCCCTCATCGCCTACCTGACCACCCATCTCAGCATAAAAAGGAGTGTGATCTAAAACAAGTTCATAGAATACTTTCTTCTTCTGCTCAACCTTACGATAACGAAGAATACGACATTTACATTCTGTCTCATCCCAGGCATGCGAAACGGTTTCACCTTCGCCCAAATACTGCCAGTCGCCTGTTTCAACAGCAGCAGCATTGCGTGCACGCTCTTTCTGCTGTTGCATCTCCACATTAAACTCTTCTATATTGACAGACAGGTCGTTTTCGTGACATATAAGTTCGGTAAGGTCAAGAGGAAATCCAAATGTATCAAACAACGTAAAAGCTTGCTTCCCAGATATTTCCTTCCCTCCATTTTTCTTAGTTTCCGATATGATACCATCCAACATGTTGATACCCGTTGACAATGTCTTCAAGAAAGATTCTTCCTCTTCTCTGATGACTTTTCCAATAAGCACTTTCTGGGCAACCAATTCGGGATAAGCTTCTCCCATCTCATTGATTAGAGTCGGCAACAATTTATAGAGAAACGGTTCTTGGAAGTTTAGGAAAGTATAGCCATAACGTACAGCACGACGCAAAATACGACGTATAACGTAACCTGCTTTGGCATTACCTGGCAACTGACCATCGGCAATAGAGAAAGCTATTGCACGGATGTGGTCGGCTATTACACGCATAGCTATGTCTGTTTTCTCCGATTGGCCATATGTAAAGCCTGATAATTCGCCTATACTCTTGAGCATCGGCTGGAAAATATCAGTATCATAATTAGATTGTTTGCCGTTCATGATACGTACAAGACGCTCAAAGCCCATACCAGTATCTATGACTTTCTGTGGCAAAGGCTCTAGGGATCCGTCTGCCTTGCGATTATACTGCATAAACACAATATTCCAAATCTCAATCACTTCCGGATGGTCCTTGTTGATAAGCGATGTCGCTGGAATACCAGCTTTTTCCTCATCCTTACGCGAGTCAATATGTATTTCAGAGCAAGGCCCACAAGGTCCCGTATCTCCCATTTCCCAGAAATTGTCATGTTTATTACCATTTATAATATGGTCTTTGGGGAAAAATTGTGCCCAATATTCAGCAGCCTCATTATCTCGCTCAAGGCCTTCTTCCGCTGAGCCCTCAAAAACAGTAACATACAGATTCGCAGGATTAATCTTCAACACATCCACCAGATACTGGTATGCCCATGAAATAGCCTCTTTCTTGAAATAATCGCCAAAACTCCAGTTGCCCAGCATCTCGAACATCGTATGATGATATGTATCATGCCCAACTTCTTCAAGGTCATTATGCTTGCCACTGACACGCAAACACTTCTGTGTATCAGTCACTCTGCGTGATTTCGGCTCACGGTTACCCAAGATAATATCTTTAAACTGGTTCATTCCAGCATTAGTAAACATCAACGTAGGATCGTCCTTTACTACCATGGGAGCAGAAGGAACAACCAAATGCTGCTGGGAAGCAAAAAATTTCAAGAATGATTCCCTTATTTCATTTGCTGTCATAAGCTACAATTATTTTGTTGTTAATTATGATACAAAGTTAGTTCTTTTTCCGTATATTTGCAAAAGCAATTCTACGACTTGTGACCCAGAGTTGAAAAAACACAGAATCAATTGAGAAATAAGATCATCAAATATGGCCCTCAACACAAACAAAAACTTAAAACTCTATTATTCAATCAGCGAAGTTGCTAAGCAATTTAATGTGGCCGAATCCCTGCTGCGTTTTTGGGAGCAGGTATTCCCACAATTAAAACCTCATAAGGCTGGTCGCAATATCCGTCAATACTCCAAAGATGATGTTGAGATGGTAAAAAACATCTACAACCTTGTAAAGGTACGCGGGTTGAAATTGTCAGCGGCCCGTCAGGTTCTCAACAAGAACAAGGAAGGCGCCATGAATGTGTCTGACGCCATTACCAAATTAAAAGAAGTTAGAGAGAAACTCGTCACCTTACGTAGCAATTTGTCGATTATATCTCCTGATGACGATATTGAGGTATAACAAAAGTCTTATTCAATCCAATCTATAAACTTTCACTATAAGCTTTATCTTTTTCAGTGACTGGCAAATAGCAGTCACTTCGTTCACATTGTGTACCATAACACCTAATTTTGCTTCAAACACACCGTTCTTTCCCTCGATGTTGAGTGCAGTTACATTAGTATGATGCTGACTATATAGTATATCTGCTATTTTCAACAGGATACCTTCCTCATCTATACCTTTAATGGCTATCTGGGCATTAAAAAGAGTCTCATGAACATCCCACCGGGCAGCAATAATATTATTACCAAACTTGCTCTTCAATTTTGTAGCTGTCCCACAATCACGCTTATGAACAAACAGGCTGTTGTTGCGGTCATCAATATAACCAAGCACATCATCACCAGGAATAGGATTACAACAAGTAGCCATAGTGCATTGACGTATATTGTGGTCATTGATAATAAATACTTTCTTATGATCCAGTGAATTGATGAAGTCTATATTCAATTCGGTCTCAAACACCTCTTCTTTCGTTGATGTGAATGGCAGAAATTTCTTCCACTTGGAGCCATGCTTTCCTTTAAGAAAATTCACGTCGACATCACCCAATGTCAAGGTATTTGAGCCAATTGCCATCATCATTTCCTCACGAGTATGGAAATGATGCATACGGCGCAATTTTTCGGTATTCGTACTATTAAATTCCAAATCCTTATGCTCCAGAAAAACTTGCAACTTCTTATTTCCCTCATGCTGGAGTTCACGGTTCATCTTACGAAGACAGGCCTGTATTTTACTTTTTGCCTTGGCTGTCGTCACATAATCCAGCCACTCGTGTTTAACTTGCTGGGTTTTTGAGGTCATGATTTCCACCTGGTCGCCTCCCTCAAGTTTATATGTCAAGGGTTTTAGAGAATGGTTCACCTTTGCACCAATACAATGCGTGCCGAGCATAGTATGGATGCTGAACGCAAAATCCAAAGCGGTTGCACCCACAGGAAGGGTTTTTATCTCACCCTTTGGAGTAAACACTATCATCTCTTTCGCAAAGAGGTTCAATTTGATAGTATCCAAAAGGTCAAGTGTATTCGGTTGGGGGTCGTCAAGTATCTCCTTGATGGTATGTACCCACTCGTCGATCTTATCATCAGTTTCATCTGAGACAAGATTCTTTTTGTATTTCCAATGAGCGGCAACTCCATTTTCATCTTTCTCATCCATCATCTGAGAACGTATTTGAACCTCCACCCAGTTTCCTTGATTACTCATCAGTGTCACATGGAGGGCTTGGTAGCCATTTGTCTTCGGATGATTCACCCAATCTCGTGTACGCTCAGGATGAGGTTTGTATAGTTGCGTCAACAAAACATATATCTTAAAGCATTCACCTATCTCATCTTCTGGATGTAGCGGCTTAAACACAATACGGATGGCAAGAAGATCATATATCTCCTCGAAAGAGACTTTCTTATCCTGCATCTTCCTCCAGATAGAATAGGGAGTCTTAACACGTGACGTTATTTCATATTCCACACCCATCTTGTCTAATGCCTCACGTATAGGAGGTGTAAAATCACCGAATATCGTGTCACGCTCGCTTTGGGTTGCCTTGATTTTCTCTAAGATAGAGTTATAGACGTCAGGCAACTCATACTTGAAACTTAAGTTCTCTAGTTCCGTCTTAATCTTGTTCAATCCCAAACGATCAGCAAGAGGAGCATATATATATAGGGTCTCGCCTGCTATCTTATATTGCTTATTGGGTGCCATGCTACTCAAAGTACGCATATTATGCAAGCGGTCGGCTATCTTTACCAATACGACCCTGATATCATCGCTCATTGTCAAGAGCAGTTTCTTGAAAGTCTCAGCTTGTAGAGAAGCCCGGTCGCCGAAGATACCGCCTGATATCTTAGTCAGGCCTTCAACAATATTGGCCACCTTCTCACCAAAAAGATTGCGTATATCATCGTAGGTATAATCGGTATCCTCCTCAACATCGTGCAGTAATGCAGCACAAATTGATGTGGAACCCATTCCTATCTCCTCACATATTATCTGTGCAACAGCAAGAGGGTGCATGATATAAGGTTCACCCGAGAGACGGCGCACATTTTTATGCGCCTGCTTTGCAAACTGAAAAGCACGGGTAATCACATCCGTCTTCTTCCTGTGGTTGGAGGCTAAATAGGTATCTAATAATTTACGAAATGCATCGTAAATCATTTTCTCTTCCAATTCCTCCTGATTCATCCCCATCTTTTCCTCCATAATACCTTTACCTTTTTATGTTATCTTACACGAAGGCTTTGTCCTGCTCGGATATTTGACCCTTTGATACCGTTTAAGCGACGCAGTTTATCCACAGTCGTATGGTTTCTGCGAGCAATCTCACCTAAGGTCTGACCTGATCTCACTTTGACCCTCTGTCCACCACGTGATGATTTTGAGCGTGATTTTGATGATTTTTTCACAGTTGGCGTCATGTCAGCCATCTCCTTTACTGTCAGTTGGTCACTTGATATTTGAGGTTTCTCAGTCACGCCATAGGCATATATTGAATCCTGCAAGTCAATAAATTTCAACAACTTATCCTGAGGCAACCTCAGAGTACAGGTAGTGCGGTATCCGGGTATCAGAGTTGTCTGATATTGAGGGTTCAGCGCCTTTATCTCATCCATGTCAATACCACACACTGCCGCTATTTGTTCCATCTTCACGTCCCTGCTCAGCAGCAAAGTATCAGTCGAAGCTGGCATGAGCGCCTTGTATGGCAGAATATTATGTTCACCATAGTAGTTCATGATATAATTAGCCGCAATAAAAGCAGGCACATATCCGCGTGTCTCATGAGGCAGGTTATTGTAAATTTTCCAAAAATCTCTCTCTCCTCCTGAACGGTGTATCGCCTTATTAATATTGTTAGGACCACAGTTGTAGGCAGCTATCACCAATGTCCAGTCTCCGAATATAGTATAGAGGTCACGCAAATAGCGAGCTGCCGCATACGATGACTTTATCGGTTCACAGCGCTCATCTACCAAGCTATTGATTTGCAACCCATATTGTATCGCTGTACGCGGCATAAACTGCCAGAGTCCTACGGCACCTGCATGACTGCGTGCACGGGGATTATATGCCGACTCTATTACAGGCAGATACTTCAATTCTAACGGCACCTTATAGTATGCCAAAGCCTCCTCAAATATTGGGATATACAGGTTTGATGCCGCCAAAATATACGATACAGAATGACGCAGACGATTGGTATATTGGTCAATGTATTTCTGAACAATATCATTATGAACCATGTCTATGATACAAGGTATACGTTGCAGACGGTCTGCATATACAGCTTTCTCAAAATAAGGATTTATATTGGCAAGCTGAACTGTGGTATCCACCAACAGATATTGCCTCATGTTCCAGCTTCTGAGCAGCGAATCGGTATTTTCCTGCATACCCTCTGGCAAGTCTACAGTAATATCACTCAGGTCAGTATTAACCTCTTCCTGTGCCACTGCCGGCAGCGGTGCTAGAAATAACAGTGAAATCAATATTCTTGATAGTCTCATAATCTAAAAATTCAAACTGCATTGTACTCCCACGGCTCCCGAACGTCTGAATGAGACATTCTGCTCTATTACCGTAGGTTCCACCTTCATCGAGAGGTCTGGCGTAATGTCAAAAGTAGCAAGTTGTGCATCAACATAGGCATCAATCACCGAGAGCAAGTAAACCCCGAAGAAAGCAAATATACTCATATCTCTGTTTTTACGGTAGAAATCCTTTTTTCTCTTGAATATCGGTTTGAACTGTTCCTCACGACCCGTGATGTCGTAGCCATAAGGAAGCATATTCTTATAACTTGCCGTACCGGGATCATCATCCATGATATCCAGGTAGGCCTGTGAGTAGTCTTTATACATTTGTTGATTCCATAACAGAGCATATGTACATCCCACAAATCCTCCGTAAATTATTGGCAACTTCCAGTATTTGCGGTTATAAATCTGTCCTGCCCCAGGCAACACCAATGCCAACCACAATGCCCTTTTGGGATCCGGCTTTGAATAAGTCAGCTTGATTGGCTTACTATTTTTCACCACCGAATCCGACAACATAGACAATACTGCGAGAGTATCACTGCTCCGAATCACAGAATCCTTTGCCAACACAACAACAGTATCCACAATAAGCGAATCTGCAATTTCCTTGTCAGGATGCCTCGTTTCTGTCTGCCCCACCATACTTGCAGGGACAAAGAACAGAATAATACCCATCACAAAACAATCAGTTATATGAAGCATCCTGAGAAAACCCTTTTAATTATTTTTTCATTTTGTCAAATAGCGAGATAATTTTCACCAAGTCATCCTCCGAGTTAAAGGGTATCGTGATTCGTCCTTTGCCACTTGGTGAACAGGTCATCTGTACTTTGGAGTTAAAGAAATCAGATAACTGTCGCTTTAGCGTCTCATATTCTTTCGGAAGGCTTCCCCTGTTGCTTATGGTCATCTTGCCACTCTTCACAGTTGCACCACTATTCAAGTCCTTTACCAATTCCTCCACCTTATGTACCGACAATTTCTCTTGTAGTATTCTGTCAAGCATTTTCAGTTGCAATGACGGATTCGACAGCCCAGCCAACGCACGAGCATGTCCTTGGTCGATATTTCCTTTGCGCAAGGCAAGCTGTACTTGTGCAGGCAGTTTCAGCAATCTCAGATAATTGGTCACCGTAGCACGTTTCTTACCCACCTTGTCAGCCACCTGTTCCTGTGTCAGCTTTGCCTTGTCAATCAGGTTATTGTAGGCCAGAGCAATCTCTATAGGGTTCAAGTCCTCGCGTTGGATATTCTCTATGAGAGCCATTTCCATCACATCTTCATCTGACACCTTACGGATATAAGCAGGTATGGTTTTTAGCCCAGCCTTCTTAGCAGCATGCCATCGGCGTTCACCTGCAATAATCTCATAAGTATTATTCTTCAGCTGACGTAGGGTCACAGGCTGAATAATGCCTATCCCCCTGATAGAGTCTGCCAACTCCTCCAGTGCCACAGCATCCATTTCCTTACGGGGTTGTTCGGGGTTGGGCATAATCTTGTCAATCTCTACCTCACATATAGAAGACGATCCGCGAGTTTCTATCTCATTTGTCGGGATGAGAACATCAAGTCCTCGTCCCAGAGCAGGAAATTTTTTATGAACAGCCATATTTACGAGTGCCTATTTGGAATTTTTCTTGATAATTTCTTTCGCCAGAGCCAGATAATTCAGCGCCCCTCTGGATTCGGGATCATAGAGTATAACAGGCAATCCGTGGCTCGGTGCCTCACTCAGTTTTACATTACGCTGAATAACCGTTTTGAATACCAGTTCTTGAAAATGTTTCTTAACCTCACTGTATATCTGGTTGGCAAGTCTCAATCTGCCGTCATACATAGTGAGCAAAAAGCCTTCAATCATCAGCTCAGGATTCAGTTGTTTCTTGATAATACGTATTGTGTTGAGCAGTTTGCTAATACCTTCCAACGCAAAATACTCACATTGTACAGGGATAATAACAGACTGTGCGGCTGTAAGGGCATTAACAGTAATAAGCCCCAACGACGGCGAACAGTCAATTAGTATATAGTCATATTCTCCCACCAACAACTCAAATATATGCTTCAGCACTTGTTCCCTGTTGGGCAGATTCAGCATTTCTATCTCGGCTCCCACCAAGTCCATGTGAGACGGTATAACATCTAAATTCTCTATATCAGTGGTATATATCGCTTCATGCGGATCAATATCACTGACAATACAGTCATATATTGAAGACTCCACATTAGCAATGTCAACACCTACTCCTGATGAGCTGTTGGCTTGAGGATCAGCATCAATGAGCAGCACTTTCTTCTCCAGTGTCGCCAATGAAGCAGCCAAGTTGATTGCGGTGGTGGTCTTACCCACACCACCCTTTTGGTTAGCCAAAGCAATAATCTTACCCATAAATAAAATCTTATTCAAAATACAAAGATAGTGAAACCGCACGATGTATCAAAACGCCCCATGCCGATTTTAATATTTTTTACACTTTATGTAGAACCAGAGATTAGAAGACATCAAGCCCCCACTGACCATCAGGCAACAGGGGCATACCTCACTCAGACAGGACTATTGTCAGTTTTTCTTCGTTCCGGGTATCAGATTCAGTATTTCCTTAATAGGCATACAGTATTTTTCCGAAGCTTCCAGGCTACGGGAATTCTCAAGTATAGTCTCTGCACACTTCACCATAGCAGGATATGCCGAACGCAGCATATGATTGGCATAAATAACAATATTGATGCCCCATGTGGCAAGTTCCTCTTCAGTAAACTGATTATATGTTGTAGGAACAGCCACTATAGGTGTCTGGGTATCTTGCGCTCTGAAACGAAGACAGAATTCCTTGATATCATCACCACTTTTGTCCTTGGAGTGAATCATAATGCCGTCGGCACCTGCAGCGACATATGCATGACAACGCTCCAAAGCATCTTCAATGGGTTTGCCTGCTATGAGACTTTCACAACGCGAGATAATCATGAAATCCTCTGTGATTTGAGCCTGCTTACCTGCTCTGATTTTATTGCAGAAACCATCTATTGTATCCTGAGTCTGGACGGCGTCTGTTCCAAAGAGGGAATTCTGCTTCAGGCCGACCTTATCCTCTATGATAACCGCAGATATGCCAAGACGCTCCAATGTACGCACTGTAAAAACAAAGTGTTCTACCTTGCCTCCCGTGTCTCCGTCAAAGATAACTGGCTTGGTCGTCACCTCAAGCGAATCATTCAAATCATGCAAGCGTGTTGTCAAGTCCACAGCCTCAATATCGGGTTTTCCCTTAGAAGTGGAGTCGGTAAGAGAACTGGCCCACATACCATCAAACTCGCGATGTTGCCCATTCACTTCCACACTGGTATGTTCGGCTATCAAGCCAGTAAGACCATTATGGGACTCCAGAATTCTTACAATAGGTTTGGCCGAGATTAACCTGCGCAAACAGGCCAAACGTGCCTGTGGAGTCACACCAAGTGCATCCATCTCCTGTTTGAGGCTTGATCCGGAAATGCCTTGAGTATAGGGAATCTCAATGACTTCTCCGCCAAGAGTCTTCATAACATTGTAAACTTCATCCCGGAGGAATTTCCCAGGACCAAACTGCCAGTCATCACCATGAATAATATAGTCAGGCTTATATTTGAGCAGATTGGGAACATAGCTCCAGTCATCCTGAGGTACAATGGTCGTTACACCACGAAGATTCTCGATTACCTGTTTACGCTGGTCATAAGTGAGGTAAGGCAGTCGTTTATGTGTGGCTATTGCCTTGTCTGTAAACAATCCTATCATCACGTCGCCATACTTGGCTCCCTCATTGATAATATTGATAAGTCCAGGGTGCATTATGTCACCTATCATTCCCAGATATACTGTTTTTCTCATTTCTAATAATTTTCGTTTTTTTGATTGTAGATAACCTGTAGGTTACCACTCTCAGTTCTTTTTACAATAACACTTATTCGCCTATAAAGGTACTCAAATTCCAGACAAATAACCTCCTCATATTAAGAAAAGTTTCATTCTCCCTTTCATTCCTGCCTTTAGCTTTTTGATTTACAACTAGAAAAGCCTCTCACGAATGAGAGGCTTTTCTAAGTACTCGAAGCGGGACTTGAACCCGCACAGCCATTCCTGGCCAAGGGATTTTAAGTCCCTCGTGTCTACCGATTCCACCATTCGAGC
>ONKB01000121.1 GCA_900318305.1 uncultured Prevotellaceae bacterium
AATAATTGCGTGAGGAACTGTAATGTGAGTATAACCTCACGATGGAAAATTAATGAAAACTCTGTGCTGAAAGCCAAGATGAGCGGATATGATTGCCGTTGTCGTTTGCCGGGTCAAGTGATTTATTATAATCCGTCGAATGCCGAGAGACAGAATGACAGGGCATGGTGGACACATCTGACATGGAGCCAGAAACTGTCGCCGAGGTGGATGATCAAAGTGAGAGGCAAATGGGATTGGAATGAGTGCAGATACAAGGATATAGACGAGATTTATCCCAATGGTATAAGGACAGAAAACTATTGGCAGCGTGAGGGATATATTGACGGTGTTGTGAGGTATGATGTCTGTCCCTGGATGAGTATGTCGTATGCTGCTGATTATATCTATAATAACCTGAACAGCAACCAGGCGGTTAATGACAATGTCAGCAGACATTCGTTGCTGCAGTCCCTGACTACCGCGGTTAAATGGAAAAGACTTACTGCTAACGGCCGGCTGGTATGGTCACGTTTTGTTAATCATGCGGAACGCACGGAAAGTGCCAGGGATTATAACAGATGTAATGCCTCTGCGTCGGTTTCCCTCAAAGTCCTTGAGGATGAAAAACTCTATGTCAGGGCTTTTTTCAAGGATATCTTTAGGTTGCCCACTTTTACGGAGTCCTATTATTATCATCTTGGCAACATCGACTTGAGTCCTGAGAAGACTTCTCAGTATGGTGCAGGGCTGACATGGCAGAAATGTGTCTCGTCATGGTGGCCTCTGCTTAAAGTGACTGTTGACGGATATTATAACCGCATTACTGATAAGATAACATCAGTGCCTATGAATCTGCATGAGTGGCGAACCGTGAATATTGGCAAGGTGGAAGCCAGGGGATGTGATTTCGTTATGGAGAATCAGTGGTTGATGAGTTCCCGCAACAGGCTGGTTATGAACGGGACTTGTTCTTTTCAGGATGTGGTGGATATAACGCTGAAAGGCAGTTCCACATACAGAAAGCAACTTGCCTATATGCCTCACCTCACTTTTTCTGCCGCGTTAGCATATGAGAACCCTGTCTTGAATGCTGCTGTATCTGTTACGGGATGCTCATACCGTTGGGCGACCCATGAACATGTGAGGAGCACCTTGCTCCCCAGTTATGCGGAGTTGACTGCATCGGTGTGGCGCTCATTCAGGATAACGGATGGTGTTGCAACAGATGTCCGGCTGTCGGTGCAGAATATAGGCGATACTCAATATGATATCATAAAAGGATATCCTATGCCTGGACGAGCGTACAGAATTACTTTAACAACAAAATTTTAAGAAAATAAAAAACAATGACTTATGAAAACAAAAAAGTACTTAAGAAAGATTGTGCCAGTTTTGGTTGCGACACTGAGTTTGTGTGCATGTAACGATGATGACAATGTTATTCATGTTATTGATCCTGTTTTAACGCCTTCGGGTGCCTATGTGCTGAATCAAGGCAATTATTACAACAGCCTTGCAGGTAGCATAGGCTATCTGGACTATGCAACGAAAACCATGACCGATAGTGTGTTCTATGCTAGTAATGGGATTTTGCCTGGTAATACCTTGCAATATGGAATGGTCTATGGTTCCCATTTCTATGCTATAGCCTACGAGAGCAATGTCCTATTTGTGTGTGACCTGAATATGAAGATGCAGAAAATGGTGACAATAAGTGCTCCACGTGCCCTGGCGGCTGAAGGAGGATATGTGTATATCAGCAACTATGACGGCCATGTTACCAAACTGGATACATTGAGTATGACGATAGTATCTAGTGTCAGCGTAGGTCCTAATCCTGAGGAGATGGCTGTGGCAAACGGTTATATATATGTTGTTAATTCCGATGGCCTGAACTATCAGAATAATTATGCTAACGGAAAAAGTGTCTCAAAAATAAGACTTTCAGATTTTAGTGTTGTGAAAACTATATCAGTTGGTTTGAACCCTACAAAGGCTGTAGCCGATGAGGAGGGAAATGTATTTGTCATCGCTATGGGAGATTACTCTTCGGAACCTTCTGTGATACAGAAAATAGACAAGGAAGACCAAGTGACATCGGTGGCGGAGGCTTCAATGATGACGATAAACAAAGATACGCTTTATGCTGTCAAGAGTGCTACATCTGACTGGGTGACATACCAGAACACCTATTTCATAGTCAATACAAACACGTTGGCTGTGACCGATAATTATATAACTGACGGTGTGGAAGTCCCCATAGCTATAGCTGTAGACCCGATAAACAGCCATATATTTGTCACATCACATACTCTTGGTGTCTATGGTGCCAATTATAGCAGTGCTGGATATATGAAGGAATATGATGCTAAGGGTAATTATCTGAACACCTATGCCACAGGAGTCAATCCAGTTCAAGTGGTGTTTAGATACAAATAGTCTGTTCTGTATATAATATAGTCAGTTAAGAACTTTAACTATATAAGGGTCCTTAACTGACTATATTTTTAATTCAGACTTATGTCATTTGTCAGGATAGGTCGGCTTCAGATTTGTTGCCTTTTGGGCTTTTAGAATAAGTTTTGCTACTCTCTCCTTGTCAATGGCTTTAACTGTATGTCCCTTGTAGCCCGTCATGTCTTCGGCTGCAAAAAGTGAATTCCAGATAGCCTCACTTGTAGCTTCTATTGTTGCCAGAAACAACCCCGACATATCATCGTTCTTCAATACGGTTGAAGTGTATTTGGTATTGTGTGAATTGATGAGATTCTCGTCTGCTACGGAGAGTGCCAAGGCATAGTCGCCACTGCCATTTGCTGCAATGCCACCGGTTTGCGCCAAGCCTAAGATGGCTCTTTTGGCCATTCTCTCCAAGTTGCGGCAGTCTACAGGGGCATCAGTTATGACAACTATCATACATGACCCGTCAACATCGTGCTGAATCTTATCCTTGAAATCATAATTGTCCAAAAGCTGTCCGATGGGGGTGCCGGCTATTTGCAGTACGCCGCCGAAATTGGCCTGGACCAATACGCCTACAGTATATCCTCCCATTGATGCCGGAAGAACCCGTGAAGATGTGCCGATTCCGGCCTTGTAGCCAAAGGCCTTGGTACCAGTTCCAGCTCCTACACAGCCTTCTTCAACAGGACCGCCTTTTGCCTTTTCAATAGCCTTGATGACATCTTCCTTGGTGACATAACGAGCCTGTATGTTGTTGAGCCTGCTGTCGTTGGTTTCTCCAACTATGGCATTGACAGAATAACAATGATTTTCCCTGATGGAATACTCCACGATACCGGCGATGCCTTCTGCCACATTGAGAGTGTTGGTCAGGATGATAGGTGTCTCTATGTTGCCTAATTCCTTAATCTGGCTGATGCCAGCCATTTTCCCGAAACCATTGCCCACATAGACACCGGCAGGAACCTTATTTTCAAAAATGTTTTTCTCAATGGGTAAAATGGCGGTAACGCCGGTACGCATGTCTTCTTTGCCAATAAGGGTAACATGCCCGACTTTCACTCCTTTAACATCTGTTATGGCATTATTCTTGCCAGGTTTCATGACACCTGCAATAATGCCATAGTCCCGAAGCCTTTTCTTGGCATGAGAGCTGGCTGAAGCCATACATGAGAATATCAGAATGCAGAAAATAAGTTTTGTCATAGATGCAATGTGTTAAAATAAAAGGAGCAAAAAAGCTCCTTTTATTATATGATGGGATTATTTATATAACATGTCAGCTGTAATCTCCTTGAAATCCCCTTTATCGCCAAGACGATAATAGAATTTGCGGTCGCCTCTCCATGAAGGTGTGCCGTCAATGATATGGCAGAGATAGATGGCTTTGAAGGTATGCAGACCCGCTTTGAGGGCAATACTCCGGGAACCACTGAAGTGGTGGTTACAGGGGAAATGGTTATTGTTGACAACCAGTTGTCCGTCAACATATATTTCAGGATAGTTGCCTCGGAAGAAGTAGATGCCGTCTGAAGGTACATTGATCTTGCCTTCGGCTATGGCAGCATAGTTCTTGACATTGCGGTGGTTCTTTGGAATGACTGTTTGCTGACAGATTTCTGTTAGCGCCTTGATGGTCTTTGGTTTGCTCCAGAAATAGATACCAGCCAGTTCCTCCGTACAGCTGTATGTGCCGGGACAAGTGCGTAAGGTAAGACCATGTTCTCCAGCTGTCTCTTTGAGTGCAGGAGAGAACTTCTGCTTAACATACTCAATAGTGCGGACGCGGCTCATCTCGCCACAAGGCAAAATGGTACGTATCTTCAGTGTCGTTGTTTTGTTGAAATCAATAGGTTTAGTGTAAACTGTAGAATTGGCATTCGGCTCCGTGCCGTCTGTTGTATAAACCATCTTCTCCGGGCGTGTAGTCTTGAAAGAGGCGGAATAGGTGTCAGTGAATGCAACCATATCGACAGAACCATCTGGCTGCTCGGGAAGTGGAATGTGGAAGTTTACGTTGTGAGCTTTGAGGCGGATGCTGGCATCATTGTCCAAGCGACGGCTGAAGTCTGTGAAATCTTTCTTTTCTTTTGCTGTCCAACCGGTTTCAGCAACAGCAATACCACGTGGATAGAGACGGTAGTCAAATTTCTCTGGACTCTCTATGAATTCTGTCCAGGTATTGCATTGTGGTCCCCAGATATAATCGCTCTTGCCGGCTTGTGCCACTTCATCGGGAATGGGCTCGTAGTTATAGGTTTTTTCCAAGGGGTTGTATCCGCCAATGCCGTAAGGCTCTATAGCAGGATCACCTTGGAAATGGTCGGTATAATAGCCTAGCCGGCTTGGGGTCATGATGACTTTATGCCCGGCCTTTGCTCCGGCTATTCCGCCCTTGTCACCCCTCCATGACATAACGATGGCACTGGGGTTGAGATTGCCGCCTTCAAGGATTTCATCCCATCCGATGATAGTCTTGCCTTTACTGTTGAGATACTTTTCAATGCGGTTGACCACATAGCTTTGGAGTTGTGCCTCACGTGAACGACCTTCCTCGGCCTTCAGTCCCAACTCATCAGCCTTTTTCTGGCAGAGATGGCATGCTTCCCATTCACGACGGGGACTTTCATCACCTCCGATATGATAGTATTTGCTTGGGAATATTTCTACCATTTCATCAATGACATCCTCCAGAAACTGGAATGTTGTCTCCTTTCCAGGACACATGACAATATCTTCTATACCCCATGAAGGACGGGTGGAGATTTCCACATTGCGGCAAGACAGCCAAGGGTATGCGGCGATGGCAGCCAGCTCATGTCCGGGAATCTCCAGCTCAGGAATGATATTGATGAAGCAGTCGGCAGCATATTTCACAATTTCTTTCATTTCTTCCTGTGTGTAGTAACCGCCAAATTGCTTGCCCGTATCATCGGTGCGCCATGCACCAACTTCTGTCAGGGCAGGATATTTCTTGATTTCCATACGCCAGCCTTGATCTTCTGTCAAATGCCAGTGGATGTTATTGATTTTGAACAAAGAAAGGACATCAATGTGGTGCTTCATCATGTCAATGGGGAAGTAGTGACGACAAACATCAATGTGGGCACCGCGGTAGCTGAAGCGGGGTTTATCCTGAATGGTAACAGCAGGCGCTTCCCATTTGATGCCGGTAACTTTGTCTGGATTCTCAACTTGAGGTGGTAAAAGTTGCATAAAAGTTTGCATGGCATAGAACAGACCGCGTGGAGTTGAAGCCTGAGCGGTAACACCCTGGGAGGTAACTGCCAGAGTATAGGCTTCTTCTCCTTTGATTTTCTTGTTGATAATAAGCTGGATACTGTTTCTGTTTTTCTTGGTGCCAATGGCGATGTTGAATCCAGTAGATTTGGCTAACTTGTCGCTGAAAAACTGGGCAACTGAAGTGACATTGTCTCCCTTAACATAGAAGTTGGTTTCTGATGTGAGGACAAACTCACCCTTTCCGTCTGTAATCTGAGCGGGTAGGGGAATGATGTTGTACTTGCCGGCAAAAATGTTCAGAGAGGCAAGTAGACAAATGGCTAAAAATAGTTTTCTCATATATACAATTATTTATATTCAGTATTTAGATCTGGCCAATGATAATAAGTATTGATCCAGAATAATGATGGCTGCCATTGATTCAACAATGGGCACAGCGCGAGGTAAAACACATGGGTCATGGCGACCTGTTGCCTTGAATGTGACGATTTCTCCCTTTTTGTTGACTGTTTGCTGGTCTTTGAGAATGGTGGCGACAGGTTTGAATGCAACTCTGAAATAGATGTCCTGTCCATTGCTTATACCACCCTGGATGCCACCGCTATGGTTTGTTTTGGTTCTGATGTTCCCGTTATCGTCTGGAACGAAGATATCGTTTTGCTCGCTGCCTTTTAAATGCATTGCGTCAAAGCCCAAACCATATTCAAATCCCTTTGCTGCGTTGATTGTCATCATGGCTTCTGCGAGTTCTGCCTGAAGCTTTCCAAATGCCGGTTCTCCTAGTCCCGCTGGGACTCCTTGAATGACGCAGGTAATGATGCCTCCGATAGTATCGCCTTCACTCTTTACTTTTTGAATAAGCTGTGCCATTTGTTCTGCCTTTTCAGGGTCGGGGCAGCGCACATTATTGTTTTCAGTAAGAGAAAGATCATATTTGCGGTAGTCTTTGTCCAATGCAATATTGCCAACTTGGGAGGTATAGGCCTGAATAGTGATGCCTTTCTGCCCTAGCGCCATCTTGGCAAATGCTCCAGCTACGCAACGTGATATGGTCTCACGGGCCGATGATCGCCCTCCGCCACGATGATCTCTGATACCGTATTTCCTATAATATGTAAAGTCGGCATGGGACGGACGGAAAATATCCTCCAAATCGGAGTAGTCGTGGCTGTGCTGATTGTTGTTGCGTACAAGGAATCCAATGGGACAACCCGTTGATTTCCCGTTGTATATACCAGAATATATCTCAATTTGGTCGGCTTCATTCCTGCTTGTTGTCAGGGGACTTTGACCAGGACGCCGGCGGGTTAACTCATTCTGGATAAATGCCATGTCAATATCTATTCCAGGAGGCATGCCGTCAATGACGCCACCGATACCAATGCCATGGCTTTCTCCAAAAGAGGTCAGACGAAACAGATGGCCAATACTATTCATTGTAGAAGTCAGTAGTATTTATTGTATTATTTATTATCCTGCTCACATTTGCACTTATGGTTGTCATCGCAATTACCACTATTACCGCAACAACTGCCATCATTTTCACAGTCTTTGCTGCACTTGCCACTACAGCATCCGTTCTGGGTGAAATTCAGAAGCTTTTGTATCTCTTCATCGGAGGCTGGCCGCTTAGTGACGATTTTTCCCTTGAAAGTAAGAGCCTTTCCAGCAAGGGGGTGGTTGAAATCCATAACGACTACATTCTCGCGGATTTCCTTTACAATACCTTGAAGCCGGTTTCCATCTTCATTCATCATGGGAAGAATGGCTCCTGGAAAAACATTCTCGGCGTCAAATTTACCGTTACGGGAAAAAATATCTTTTCCCAACTCCAGAACATGCTCGTCAAGATATTCACCATAAGCTTCATCAATAGGAATAGTAAAGTTGAATGGACTATCTTGCTGGAGTTTTAGAAGTTCTTTCTCAAACATTTCCAAAGAAAACCCCAGTCCGCTTATAAATGAATAGAGATGTTCTCCTGATGTTTTTTCTACCAGTTCTGGCTTGCCGTCTTCATTGTCGACATATAAGCTATATGTCACCTCAAAGAAGTAGTGTTGTGTGTCGTTCATGAGTTATTGTCTAATAGTGGTTTCAAATGTAAAGTTACGATTATTTTGCTGAATGTGAAGATTATTTGCCGTGTTTATGTTTTTATGGCTCTTCGCCGGAATTCTTCGCAGGTAATAGCAGTGGCTATGGCAACATTGAGACTCTCACTTGTAGGACGTCCCACAGGGTAGCTGGGAATAAATAACTTGTATTTAATCCGTACTTCTGTCTCCGGCCGGATACCGTTACCCTCGTTGCCCATAACGATAATGCCGTTAGGGGACAGTTCAGAGCGGTGTATGTCTTTCCCATCTAAAAATGTTCCGTAAACGGGTATGTCGTCAGGAAGTGTTTCAAGAAATTCAGGGAGGCTGACTTTATGCACTTGGACTCTGCTGATGGCTCCCATGGAAGCTTGTACTACTTTTGGGGAAAAGACATCAGCGGTATCAGGGGAGCAGAACAAGTGCTCTATGCCAAACCAGTCAGCCAGTCTCAGTATGGTTCCAACGTTGCCGGGATCTTGTACTCC
>ONKB01000014.1 GCA_900318305.1 uncultured Prevotellaceae bacterium
AACAACAACAGCAACAACAACCAGGGGAAAAGTACACTTCCTACAAGCAACAATATGACCCCTATTGTAAATACTGCTGGCAAGATATGCACAATTTTCATCGTACCAGGATGGCGCTTACTCAAATTGATACGCGCTATACCCGAATTAACGACCTGACGGAAAAATTTCTTAAAATCGGTACGCCGCTTGTGCCATACCCATGCTTCAGGAAACAACCGACAAGAGTAGCCTCCTTCAAACACCCTGTAGCTCAGATCTATATCTTCTCCAAAACGCATATCAGAGAATCCTCCGAGAGCTTTATATACAGACACCTTCATACCCATATTAAAACTACGGGGATAAAACTTATCCAATTTTACTTTTCCGCCCCTAATGCCACCAGTGGTAAAAAAGCTCGTCATTGTATAGTTGATAGCTTTCTGCAACGGAGAGAAAGCAGCATTAGCTTTGTCTGGACCACCAAAGGCATCGCATGGCTGAACAGCTAATTCCCTTTCCACAGCTTCGACATAGCCTTCGGGTATCACGCAGTCTGAATCCAGTATAAGTACATAATCACTCTCACAAGCCTCAACTCCCATATTACGTGCAGCTGCAGGCCCACCATTCTCTTTCCAAAGATAAGTTATGTCTAATTGTCCTTTATATTTCTCAACGATGTCCTTGCAGTCAACGGTAGAGCCATCTTCCACAACAATTACATCAAAATCCTTTACCGTCTGTACCACAAGTCCCGACAACAACTCGTCAATTTCATCAGGACGATTAAATACAGGAATAATTATTGAATACTTCATAACGTTGCAAATATAAAAAGAAAAAGGGAATAACCAAAGTATTCCCTTCTGTTTTAATTATACGGATTATATAGTTATCCTTCATTCATCGCAACAGTCCAGTGGTGCGGAACGAGCCATACACCCATAAAAACAATCATCTGTTGTGATAATCCGCGATTTACGCTTTCACACGGTTTACATATGAACCATCGCGGGTGTCAACTTCGATTAGTTCACCCTCATTAATAAACAGGGGCACCTTCACTTCAACACCTGTCTCGACCTTGGCTGGTTTTAAAGTATTAGTCGCTGTATCACCCTTCAATCCCGGCTCGGTATAAACTACTTTCAGTATTGTCTTAACCGGCATCTCGGCAAATAGAATAGTGTCGGTTGAGGCATCTTTCACCACTTCCAGGACATCACCTTCTTTCATATAATCAACACCAGTTATCATATCCTTAGCGATTGCAACGTCGTCCCATGTTTCCTGATTCAAAAGATGCATCATGTCACCCTCAGCATAAGAGAACTGGTAAGAACGACGCTCAACGCGTACATCTTCCAACGCTTCACCTATATTAAAACGCCTGTCAAGCACACGTCCATCAACAACTGACTTCAACTTAGTACGCATGAAAGTATTGCCCTTCCCAGGTTTAACATGAAGGAAATCAATACAGAAGAACAGCTTGCCATCCAGGCGGATACATGTTCCAATTTTAATGTCTTGTGATTTTATCATCTTGTTAAAAGTTATTATGTTTTTAATACTCAGGCACAAAATTACACAAAAACTTTTATTTACAAACCGTTATCCCTTAAAAACATTACAAGGCAGCCTTTTTGACGCATTTTAAGCATTCTGGCAACTCAAAGAATATCTTCTGTGAAAACCACAGCAGTTGTTCAAAACAACATTTCCAGCCAAAACAAAATCATGTACATTATCAACTCCAATACCTACGCACTCTAGAATAACCGGCAGATGATAGTTAAATCTTTCAAGTCAAGAATAAAAAAGTACCAAAAAGATTGCCTGTTCAAAAAAAATATGTAACTTTGCACGCCAAAAATCTCTAAAAACAATAAAACATATCGATATGAAAAGAACTTTTCAACCTCACAACAGAAAAAGAAACAACAAGCATGGTTTCCGTCAACGCATGCTAACTGCAGGTGGTCGTAAGGTGCTTGCTGCGCGTCGCGCTAAAGGACGCAAAAAACTGAGCGTCAGTGACGAGAATCATGGCAAATAACACGCACTAGTACATTTACAGGTAACAACCATGATACCTGACAATGCAATGAAAGAAGTAAGCCTTTTTTAATGTGGCTTACTTCTTTTCTTATATCCATTCCGTTCTTAAAGAACAGAAAAAAATAGATTAAAAAGTTGGCAGAATAGCATATCTTTACTACTTTTGTAGTAATATGGCAAATGAGGGAAAAGATAACAGCATAAAGGGTGACAACAGGAGAAAGAAGAAAAATTTCCTGACAAGAAAAATATTTGTCAACCTACTGACCATGGGCATTATCTGTGCTCTTACCATCGTTCTCGCAGCTACAGGACTGAAATGGTACACCCGTCATGGTGAAGAGATAGATGTTCCTGACCTCAAAGGCCTTACCATAGCACGTGCGGTGGAAAAACTTGAGGAGAAAGGACTTATAGCCACATTGGATGACTCTGTATATGTCAAAAATCAAGTTCCTAACACCATTTACAACCAATCGATAGCTCCTGGGAGCCATGTCAAGGTTGGAAGGATAATACATCTCACCATCAATGCTTCGCAACCACCAATGATCTCCATTCCCGACATTGCTGACAATTGCTCAGTAAGGGAGGCTACCATGAAACTTACAGTACTTGGATTAAAACTGGGTACACAAGAATATATCAATGGAGAAAAAGACTGGGTCTATGCCATCAAGGTGAACGGCAAAAACGTAAGTGCTGGTGACCGAATCCCATATGGTTCCACTGTAACACTTGTAGTTGGTGACGGCACATATTTTGATAGTGATTTTGAAGACGATATTCCTGTTAGCAACTCCGATGACATCTGGGAAGAGGAAGACGACACAGGGTCAGATATTAATCCGCTATAACCTCACCACTTTGCTACCATGAACACTGACAATAAAGACATTCCCAACTACGGCTCCCAGGAAGAGGAGGAAAACTTATTATACGAGCATATAAGGGTTCAGGCTGACAAGGGACAGTCATTACTCCGAGTAGACAAGTTTTTATATCTGCACCTCTCAGACACATCACGCAACAGAATTCAGAAAGCTGCTGAGGCGGGCTTTATACGTGTTAACGACAAGCAAGTCAAGAGCAATTACAGAGTTAAACCTTTTGATGTGGTCACGGTATGGTTGGATTATCCTCCTTACGACACCACAATAGAAGCCGAAGACATACCCTTGAATATTGTCTATGAGGACAACGAACTCATTGTTGTCAACAAACCGGCAGGCATGGTGGTACATCCAGGATGCGGCAACTTTAACGGAACACTTGTCAATGCCATTGCATGGCACCTAAAAGACAATGCTCAATTTGATATTAATAATCCTGAAGTAGGCTTAGTACATAGGATTGACAAGGACACATCTGGATTGTTGGTTATTGCCAAAACTGCCAATGCTAAAACAAAACTAGGGTTGCAGTTCTTTAATAAGACGACATCTCGACGCTACAATGCACTTATCTGGGGAGATCCAGGTGGCAACGAGGGTCGGATTGAGGGAAATATCGGAAGGGACCCCAAGAACAGACTTCGGATGGCTGTATTTGACCCCATCAGCAACATTGGAAAGCCTGCCGTCACCCACTGGAGTATGCTCCGGCGATACGGCCACTGCTCATTAGTGGAATGCAGATTGGAGACAGGACGCACCCATCAGATACGAGCACACATGGCGTCTATAGGACATCCTCTGTTTAACGACGAACGTTATGGAGGAGAGCAGATATTAAGAGGTACGACTGACAATAGTTACAGGCTCTTCATCCGCAAATGCTTTGAAGCATGTCCCCGACAAGCACTTCATGCCCGTACGCTCGGTTTCTGCCACCCCAAGACTGACAAATGGATGGATTTTACTTCACCATTGCCAGATGACATGCAACAGCTCGTTGACCTATGGGAGAATTATACAAAGACATAATAACTACTTTAACAACATATAACAAACAGAACAACAATGAAACGAATTATTGCAATCGTTGCCGGAGGTGACTCCTCTGAACATGATGTGTCATTGCGTAGTGCACAAGGCATTTATTCTTTCATCAACAAAGATCTTTACGAGTGCTACATTATAGAAATCAAAGGCCTTGAATGGACAGTTCTTATGGACGACGGCGAGAAGATTCCTGTCAACAAAGGCGACTTCAGCTTTGAGAAAGAAGGAAACACCATACGTCCCGACTTTGCCTATATCACCATTCACGGCAAACCTGGAGAAAACGGCATCTTACAAGGATACTTCGACCTTCTCCGAATTCCCTATTCCACCAGCAGCGTCATGGTAGAGTCACTTACTTTCAACAAATATTTTCTTAATCAGTTTCTTAAAGCATTTGGTATACGTATCGCCAACAGTATTCTTATCCGGCAAGGCAAAGAATACGAGTGGAGCGATGAGGAAATCGTCAATCAAATAGGTTTGCCTTGCTTCATCAAACCTAGCAATGACGGAAGCAGTTTCGGCGTGTCAAAAGTATACACCAAGGAACAGATTCGCCAAGCTATAGCCAAGTCCATGAAACAAGACAGCCAGGTTATGATTGAAAGCTTCATCAACGGCAGGGAAATCACATGTGGTTGTTACAAGACAAAAAAAGAAAGCATTGTATTTCCTATCACTGAAGTCGTTACAAGCAACGAGTTTTTTGACTATGATGCCAAATACAATGGTGAGGTAGAAGAAATCACCCCAGCACGAATCAGTGATAAGACGGCAAAACGGGTTAAAGATCTCACATCCAGGATATATGACATCTTAGGATGCGAAGGCATCATCCGCATTGACTATATCCTGACAGGAGAAAAGGATAACGAAGATATCAATCTTCTGGAAATCAACACCACACCTGGAATGACCGCTACAAGTTTTATTCCGCAGCAAATAAAAGCTGCTGGTTTAAATATAGGAAATGTCTTGAGCAATATAATTGAGAACAAATTTTGATTAACTTTGCATTAGAAAACAGAAACCCATTAAAAGAACAGCTATGACAACACCTGCTGAATTCGACGATATACGTCCGTACAACCCCGACGAGATTCCATCGGTTGTCAATGAATTGGCTCAAGATCCCCTGTTCAAAGAGGCAATTTCCCTCGCTTTGCCAGATATGCCATTTGAGGCTGTTATTGCCACAGCAAGACAATGCAAGTCATTATTAGACATACAAAAAACATTCGTCTATTCGTTTCTGAAGAATATCCTTGCAAAGCTGTCTGACGGCATTGATATGCAAGCAGACTACCTCAATCGTAATGAGAACTTTTTATTTATATCCAATCATCGCGATATCGTTTTGGACGCAGCTCTGCTCAGCGAAATGATGGTTGACAACGGATTTACCAAAACAGCAGAATTGTGTACTGGTGATAATCTCCTGATTGTGCCATGGATAAAAAAATTAGTACGTCTTAACAAAGGTATCATCGTCAAACGTGCTCTTGGTTTACGCGAACAGTTGGTCAGCAGTAAAGAACTAAGCAGATACATCCACTTTGTCATAACCCAAAAACACGATAACGTATGGATTGCCCAGCGCGAAGGGCGTGCCAAAGATTCCAACGACATGACTCAGGAATCCATTATAAAAATGCTTAGTATGGGTGGGACAGGCTCCATCAAGGAGTCTCTTTCTGATTTGAACATTGTGCCTTTGACCATCTCATACGAGTTTGACCCTTGCGATTTCCTTAAAGCCAGAGAGTTCCAGCTCAAACGCGACAATCCCGACTACAAAAAGACCCGCGATGACGATATATTCAGCATGAAAATAGGTTTGTTCGGCTACAAGGGGCACATTCATTATCAGGCGGGTGCAAGCCTCAACGACTGGTTGGAGACAATCCCAGAGAACACCCCCAAGAACGAGTTCTTTGATCTCATTGCCCACCGCATCGACCACGTCATTCACAGCAACTATCGGATGTATGCCAACAATTATATCGCTTCCGATTTGCTGACAGGAGAAGAACAGTTCATCCACATGTATTCCTCTGCAGAGAAAGAGCGTTTTACCCAATACTTGCAGAAACAATTACAGCGCATACAACTGCAAGAGCCTGACTTCGCATTCTTAAAGCACAAGATTCTGGAGATGTATGCCAATCCATTGTACAATTACCTGAAAGCCACCAGGCCATAAAGTGTCATGAAATTCTGTTCCTTATTTTCCTTCTGTATCATAACCTTATGTTTCTTGGGGTCTTGCGCAAAAGACGATGACTCTTGGTCAGACAACTATGAGATGTCTTTTTTTGATTTTGAGACCGATTCTGAAGGATGGACAAAATATGCTGTGGATGACAATGGGCAGTCTTTCATCATTGACAATCCCTTGTCCGGGTTAAAAAGTGACACCACCTACCGATTCATAGCACTGTATGTCCGCAACAACCAGCGCATCAAGATATCCAGTTGTGCCCATGCCGTTTCATCCCTCCCTGTTCCTTTAGCTGAAGGTGATTTACTCCACACCGATCCTGTCAGAATACAAAGCATCTGGCGGGTTCGCAATTATATTAATGCCACCTTATCTGTACCTATTAAAGACAAACAGCACTTCGTAAAATTTGTCGAGAAACAAATCACCACCAACAATGATGGGGAAAAAATTGTTCACATACAGCTTTTCCACGACAGCAACAACGATGTGGCTGGTTCCCATACCACAGTTTACCTCTCACTGCCATTACGTACTTACAATAACCAACTGACACAAGGAAAAGATAGTATTTACTTTTCTATCAACACACCTGAAGGCAATATCACCTACCCCTACCTGTTTTAAGACCTTCCTATATATTTTTGTTGTCAATTAAGCACTTGAGAAAAACTTTGAACTGTTTCCTCAACTAATTTTCGCTTTGATTTGCTCTATTATCTTACGATATAGCGGACAATACATATAATTAGATTGTTTCCTCAACATCTCCAATGCAGAGGCAGAAGCATGCTCGTAAGATAACAACTCATTCTTTTTCTGTGTTTCATGAAGAGCAAGGCGCATGATCTCACGTTCTCTTTCATTAGTCAGTTCTCTGCAGACGCGCTCCACTAAAGGCAAAACCACATTCTCAAAAATATCATGCCCACGCACAAACAGATAGGTAGTCTCAGGTGTCACACCCAACCGTCTGACATCTTCTTCAACAACTTTCAGATGCTTATGTGCCTCAGGCAAGTTGCGTTGCAACCACGATATTTTTTGATTCACTTTCCGTCTTAATCCGTACAGCATTCTGTCTGGATTCCCCGTTCTGATCTCCTCAAGATGTATAAGCTGCCCCATGTCATGGAGGTTGAACTTGTCATATCGCTCATATCTGTAGCACCACACCGACCATATCAGCAAGGGAAACAGTATTTTGGAGTATTCTGCCATAAAAGACTCAAAGTCGAATGCTATTCTGTCATTCAGCGTCGCCATAACACACACAGTATGTAACGATGGAGCATAGCACTGGTAGTTTTCAATGGCATAGGCTATTGTATGAAAGACATATGGATTATTACAGATTATCCTGGAAACATCTGTCGCTCCCTGAAGCAAATAATCATAATCTGCATCCACACAAACAATGAGGTTCCTACCCAATCCCTCATTCAGTGCATTCATCAAAGCCACCTTTTTTCCCTTCCCCAATGACGTCCTGGAGGGAAGCATCACTTCAAAATACCTGTCATCTGTTTCTATGTTCGACAGCAACGTATGCCAGAAAAGGATATCATCGTAGCCCTCCACATACACCACAATCCTCCTCTTGGCATTTTTCGGCTTCATCCTGTCAGCCGCTGCCAGCCAGTCACTGGTCAAGTTGCCCGATAACCTGCGCGCCATGGTCACTCGTTCACTGTAATATCCTTCACATCAGTCACAGCATCAAGCCAGCCATTCATGATAACGGCAGGCGAGTGGGTAGTCAAAATAAGCTGAGCATTGGGATTCAACTGCCTGATAATATCCACCAGTCTCTGCTGCCACTCAACATGAAGGCTTGACTCAGGCTCATCCATAAGTAACACATACTCTTTATTTTCCTCAAGCAACACCGTCAGTAGAATCACCAGCAACTGTTTCTCACCGGCAGAGAGAATATATGGACTCAATTTCTCACCATACTGCAAGAACTGCAACATATTGCTATTTCGGTCTATCTTCTTCTGGGTATCTTTGAACAAATCGTCCACCATATCCTGAAACAGCGTCTTCGGTTTGGACACATCCATAGCCGCCTGCCGCGAGTTTTCATCATCGCTGCTCAATAGGGCAATCATCTTGTTGCCTATGTTCACCTGATAATCCAGATACCGCCGTTGCAATTCATAAAGGACCCAGTCCAGTTCAGATCTGACTTCTCTGTCGTCAATCCTGTCCATCACGTTCCCCGACACCATTCTGTTGTCGAGGCTGCGAACGATATCGAAACGTGCTGTTGTGGCATCTTCGGGTTCAAACTCCACAGTCACTCCTGGGATATCACCATTCACATATCCTCTGTCATCAGACTTCTTACGAAGCACATCAAGCAGCCTATTGATAATCGTTGATTTTCCTCCACCGTTCGCACCGCTCAGTACGTTCACTTCCCTGTCCAGATCCCACACAATATGTTTCCTGCCACTCCAGAGACTTTCTATCTCTATCCTCTTGATAAATTGAGCCACTTTTGCCATATTACCAAATCTATATAAATACTGGACAAAGATAATACAATTTCTAAGCAATGTCCCAAACTTCCATTAGAAAAGATTTAATAATTCTTTATAACAATTCAAGAAATTCAACAGCGACATAGCCACATTTGTAACAAGAACTTGGAGCTCATAAATACTTTCATCTGCTTTATCTGTAAAAGAAAAAGATTAATTTTGCACTCGAATAATTTTCCTCGATGAACAACAGAATCTCCATAGTTCTACTCCTGCTGTTTCTGTCATTTCCCGGATCAGCACAAGATGTCACTGACGTAAATTCTCTCCAAGGGGATTCAATAATCTCATACACCCCTCTTCAAAAGACAGCCTCTCGCGACACCATACTCCTTCAACCCACATGGCCCATATGGGAATATTTCAATTTTACACCTCTTCATACAGGACTTAACGCCTCACTGAGCTTATTTTCCACCATTGGTCTGGGACATGGGAGTCCCCGGGGGGCAGGATTCGGAAAAGATATCAGCCTTGCCTATGTCAGACCACTGGGTAGCCGTTGGTGTTATACCTTGGCCACCGACATGCACAATCTCAAATGGGGTGGTTTCCAATGGAATCAGATGATTGTGGGAGGGGAACTAAATTATGCCTGTAATGACCGTCTCTCATTTAGTGTTTTCGGCTACAAAGAACTTGTTCACCCTCTTAGGACAATGCCTAGTCTCTACTATTACACCAATCCCTTCATGGTTAACCATGACAATTATGTCGGGGGTGCCATCAACATGAAATTTAATGATAATATCTTTCTGCAAGTATCCTTCGGCACAGGAGCAATAAAATATCCATAATATCTCTTACATGAGACTTTTCAAAGCTCACATCAGCATCATCATTGCCGAGTTATTCTGGGGACTGTCAGCGCCTGTAGCAAAATTTGTTATGAACGAGGGAATGGATGGTTTGCAGTTGGTCACTTTTCGCATCATCGGCGCATGTTTATTGTTCTGGACAGTCTCATTGTTTGCCACCAGAGAACATGTCACGAAAAAAGACCTTCTTAAACTTGCAGGAGCAGGATGTCTGAGCGTAATTATTAACCAGGCCTCATTCTCTGTCGGACTCAGCATGACGTCTCCCGTCAACGCTGCTATCATGACCACCACGATGCCCCTGTTAACGATGTTTTTGGCTTTTTTCATCCTTCTGGAACCCATTACATGGAAAAAAACAATGGGTATCCTCTTGGGTGCTACTGGTGTTATTCTCATCATTCTGAACAGTCATAACAGCGAATCAGAAAAGGCGGGTAATCTCTGGGGAGACATCCTTGTCGTCACAGCTCAGTTGAGTTTTGCGTTCTACCTAACATTGTTTAAGAATTTCCTCCCCAAATACAGTGGTATCACTATTATGAAATGGATGTTCACATTTGGTCTGGCCGCCACCCCATTTACAGGTTTATCACTTAGGGAGTTCCAGTGGAACGGACACAGTGCCGCATTCTGGTACGGTTTGATTTTTGTCGTAGTAGGAGCCACATTCTTCTCTTATCTTTTCGTCATGGTAGCACAAAAGGCCTTACGCCCAACTGTAGTCAGCATCTACAATTACATACAACCTATCGTGGCATGTCTTGTCAGCGTTGCACTTGGTCTGGGTATCTTCGGATTTATCCATGCCATGGCTGTTACTTTGGTCATTATAGGAGTCTTTCTGGTCATGAAAAGCAAAAGCCGCGCACAACAACTGGCTGAGATGGCTGCAAAAAAGCACGCTGGGTCCCATACCCAACAACTATGATCAAGGAACTTCTATACCATCAATCTATACTCCGTATGGAATCTCTTTCCGCCAAGCAGGCTATCATTGCGGAAAGTGTCGCAAAAGGGAATACTTCTAGATATAATCATCAACGACATCATTAATAAAGTCCAGAAAGGGCTTTGCCAATGACGCCTGGCTGATAATCTCGTCCATCCAATTAGGTTGACAGAACATTCGGTCTTCCAAATCCGTCCAAACCAGATAATCCTTACACTTCACATATTCTGGATGAGCAAAATCACGAGGCAGGCCGGCAGGTATCACTTTCAGGGGTGTCATTGTTAAACGATTACCAAAAACCGACTTGAACGTCTCGTTTTCAACCAAGCACCTGAATTCATTCACATTATCTACAATAACTTGTCGCACCACTTTGAGAATATTTGTCGGCAAGCAGTAACAACCTACTGCAAACATACAATGCCCAGGTTCAAAATGCAAATAGTATCCGCCATGATACGATTTCTTGCCTTTGGCTGCCACGTATATCCCCAAATGGCGTTTATAAGGCGACTTATCTAAAGAGAAACGTGTATCACGATAAAAGCGGTAAGTACAATCTTTTACCGACAGAAACCTCACTGTTTCATCTATTTCACTGAGACGTGCAATAAACTGAGAAGCAATAGCTTCAAAAAGGGTTCGCACCTCATTGTATTCTTCGCGATGACTCAAAAACCATGGACGGTTATTATTGGCAGCTATTCCCTTGAGAAAATCCAGAATCATGGGAACCTGCTTTTCAGGAAACTTTTCTATCATAAATCTGCAATTATTCACAGACAAAGTTACAATTAAAATAAGTGTAAGACAAAACGAACCTATTCTTTTTGTCTGCCGAACAAAAATAGCTTTTCCCATAATATTTTTTAGTTTCACACCCTCTAAAAAGCCCAAATACATTTGGTCTTTCACTCACTTATTCGTAATTTTGCATAATTATAGAAAATCTCAAAATTTTTTAATTATTATATTGAAGTTATGAACTTTACGCTTTTAGCCACAGTCGTACTCACAGCCATTCTGTTTGTACTCATCGTGCTGATAATGGTCTATTTCATTGCACCACGGAGTTACAACAGAATGAAAGAAGAGCCCTACGAATGCGGTATTCCTGCCCGTGGTGACCAATGGGGTCACTACCATTTAGGATATTACCTCTTCGCCATCCTCTTCCTGATGTTCGACGTAGAGACAATGTTCTTGTTTCCGTGGGCTGTCATAGCCCGCAGCTTAGGTCCGCAAGGGCTGTTTGCAGTGTTGTTCTTCCTCTTCATATTAATTCTGGGTTTAGCATACGCCTGGAGGAAAGGAGCATTGAAATGGCACTGATAAAGAAACCAAAAATCAAATCAATTCCTTATGAGGAATTCAAGGACAACGAGACCCTTGAACAGTTGATTAACCAGCTCAACGAGAATGGCACCAACGTCATCGTCACCACTGCTGACCAGCTCATGAACTGGGGACGAAGCAATAGTGTTTGGCCTATGAACTTCGGCACAAGTTGCTGCGCCATTGAATTAATGGCGATGGGTGCCGCCCGGTTTGATATGGCTCGATTCGGATTTGAGGTGACACGCACTAGTCCGCGACAGGCTGACCTCATTCTGGTGTGCGGTACCATTACCTATAAGATGGCTCCAGTACTGAAACGACTCTATGACCAGATGGCAGAACCGAAATATGTCATCGCCGTAGGTGGTTGCACCTGTACAGGCGGACCCTTTACCAAGAGCTATCACGTGGTAAAGGGCGTTGACAAAATTCTGCCCGTAGACGTCTATGTACCTGGATGCCCGCCACGCCCAGAGGCTTTCTATTACGGCATGATGCAACTGCAGCGCAAAATGAAAATAGAAAACTATTTCGGCACCGTAAACCGTAAGGAGATTGATGCCTTTAAGCGTGATGAGGAAAAGAAACAAAAATCAGTCATTAATACAGAACAAGAGGCATGACACTGGAACTGAAAACTATAGCACCATCGGAGCTCCATGCTGAGATGCTCCGACTGAAGACTGAACGGAAGATGGATTTCCTGGTCAACCTCATCGGTATGGACTGGGGCGAAGAGGGACTGGGTGTCATCTATATGCTGGAATCAACCGAAACCGGTGAAACTGTCAATCTGAAAACAATTACAGACGACCGCCAGAACCCATATATCCCCACCGTCAGTGACTTATGGCAAATAGCCAATATCTATGAGCGAGAAGTCTACGACTTCTTCGGCATCATATTCCTCAACCACCCTGACATGCGTCGCATATTCCTGCGCGAAGACTGGGTGGGCTACCCGCTCCGCAAGGACGATCGAACAGAACTCCTGAACAAACTGAGAATGACCGACGTCCCTCTGAGCGACACGACCAAGGAATATTTCCTTACCCCTGACGGCAAAATCACTGAAAAGACTAACACGGTATGGAAAGGCGACGAATATGTAGTCAACGTAGGTCCTCAACACCCATCCACCCATGGCGTACTTCATATGCGCGCCAGCCTTGATGGCGAAGTGGTGAAAAAAGTGGGATTAGTCTTGGGATACATCCACCGCGGTGTAGAGAAAATCAGCGAGAACCTGACTTATCCGCAACTTCTCGCCCTCACCGACCGTTTGGATTACTTCAGCGCCATGCAGAACCGCCACGCACTTTGTATGTGTATTGAGAAGGCTCTGGAAATGGAGGTTTCTCCACGCGTACAATATATCCGTACCATTATGGACGAATTACAACGTGTGGCATCACACCTTGTATATTATGCTTGTATGGCAATGGACACAGGTGCCCTGACTGCATTTTTCTACACTTTCCGCGAGCGTGAGGAAATATGCAAAATATTCGAAGACAACTTTGGCGGACGTGTCATTCAAAATTATAACACCATAGGCGGTGTGATGTACGATATCCAGCCTGACTTTGTCGAAGAAGTAAAGAAAGTCTCCGCCAATATCAGAAAGCGTTTCCACGAATACCAGGACATCTTTACTGGCAATGTAATAGCTCAGAACCGCATGGTTGGCGTTGGTACAATCAGTCGCGAAGATGCTATCTCGCTCGGAACGACAGGCCCTGTTGGCCGTGCAAGTGGCTGGAACAATGATGTTCGCCGTCGTCATCCCTATGCGCTCTACGACAAGGTGGAATTCAAGGATATCATCCGTACCGAAGGAGACACCAACGCACGCCACTGGAATCGTATGGAAGAGATTCTTGAGAGCCTGAACATTATCGACCAGTTAATCGACAATATCCCTGCTGGCGAGTATCAGGCTAAACGCAAGCCTATTATCAAATTGCCCGAAGGCAGTTTCTATCAGGCCGTTGAATCCAGCCGGGGAGAACTCGGTGTATTTATTGAGAGTAAAGGCGACAAGACGCCCTACCGCGTTCACTACCGCAGTAGCAGCTTGCCTCTTGCCAATGCCATGGATACCGCTTGCCGAGGTCAGAAATTTGCTGACCTCATCGCCATAGGTGCTTCAATGGACTTCGTAATCCCAGATATTGACCGCTAAAAAGAATGAAAAATGTTTGATTTTAGTATCATTTCAAAATGGTTTCACGACCTGTTGACAGGATTCATTCCTGAATGGCTGGTCATAGGTATCGAGTGTGTCATCGTACTGCTCTTTATCATCCTGCTTTACGCCATCCTGGCTATCGCACTGATTTATCTCGAGCGCAAGATTTGTGCATTCTTCCAGTGCCGCATCGGTCCCAACCGCGTGGGCAAGTGGGGATTGTTGCAGGTCTTCGCTGACGTATTCAAAATGTTGTCAAAGGAAATTATCAAGATGCGCCAGTCCGACCGACTGCTCCATGACATGGCGCCATTTTTCATCCTTGCAGCATCTTTCCTCACTTTTGCCTGCATACCCTGGAACAAAGGGCTGGAAATACTGGATTTCAATGTAGGACTCTTCTTTTTCATTGCCGTATCAGGCATTGGTGTCATTGGCATCTTACTTGCCGGCTGGGCAAGTCACAGCAAATACCCCATGATAGGGGCAATGCGTAGTGGCGCACAACTTATCAGTTACGAGTTAAGTATCGGCATGACCATGCTCACCATGCTTCTGCTTTGCGGAACAATGCAACTCTCTGAAATTGTCCAACAACAGGCAGACTATGGGTGGAATATCATCCGCGGACATGTCCCTGCAGTATTGGCATTTATCATTTACCTTATTGCTGGTAATGCCGAGTGTAATCGTGGTCCGTTTGACCTCCCTGAGGCTGAAAGTGAGTTAACCGCAGGTTACCATACAGAGTACTCTGGCATGGGATTCGGATTTTTCTATTTGGCCGAATACCTTAACCTTTTTATCTGCGGCGCCATGGCAGCCACGATTTTCCTCGGAGGCTGGGCACCACTATACTTCCCAGGCTGGGACGGTTTCAACACCATCATGGGCTACATCCCAGGATTTATATGGTTCTTCGGAAAGGCATTTTTCGTCGTATTCCTGCTTATGTGGATTCGCTGGACATATCCGCGCTTGCGCATAGACCAGCTCCTGTCGCTGGAATGGAAATACCTGATGCCCATCAGCATGTTTAACATTATTCTCATGGCCCTTGTCGTATGCTTCGGCCTGACACTATAGATAATGACATATTATGAATGACAAAACTTATTTCGGTGGCATTCTCGATGCGGTCAAGAGTCTGACGATTGGACTGAAAACTTCAATCAAAGTCTTTTTTGAACACCACGAGACTGAACAATACCCCGAGAACAGAGCTACGTTGACATTTACCGACAGAAATCGTTTCTGCCTGGAGATGCCACACAATGAAAAAAACGAGCACAAATGTATTGCCTGCGGACTTTGTCAAATGGCTTGTCCTAACGACAGTATCACCGTAACCTCAGAAACAGTTACAACTGAAGACGGTAAAAAGAAAAAACAACTCGTTAAGTATGAATATAATATCGGTCAGTGCATGTTCTGCAACCTCTGCGTCACAGCATGTCCGCAAGGCGCTATCCTGTTCAATCAGGAGTTTGAACAAGCTGTTTTTGACAAGAGCAAACTGATCAAGGTTCTCAACCATCCTGGCAGCAAATGTCAGGAAAGGCCGAAGCCTGTAGTTAGTCCCAAACCGGCTGCAACGCCGGCAACTGCCAATGAGGCCCCCAAAGCAAGCCTCTCTCATGTAGACACCGCCCCAGCGCCAAAGACTGAGACGGCAGATAAGACTGAACCGATAGAAACCAAGAAGGAGGATTAATATGGCACAGACAATCGTATTTCTCGTTCTTGCCGCTATCATTTTAGGATGCGGCATCATGGCAGTAACAACCAAACGTATCATGCGTGCTGCCACATATCTGATGTTTGTCCTTTTCGGCACAGCTGGACTCTACTTCCTCATGGGCTACACCTTTCTGGGCTCCGTCCAGGTTATGGTATATGCCGGAGGCGTCGTAGTACTGTATATCTTCGCCCTGATGCTTACAGGACGTCAGGATAAAAAGGAGAACCATTCTGTCTCTCTGGCAAAGAAATTCGCCGCTTTACTTGCAGCCCTGTATGGAGCAGGATTGTTTATGTTTGCAATCATTTCCCACCGGTTCGCTGAAAATATCCTGACACCACCTTCTGAGCAGACGGCCTCTGTCAAGGTACTTGGAGAGCAGCTGTTGTCATCTGGTAGATTTGGATACCTTCTCCCCTTTGAGATTGTGAGTATCTTACTCTTAGCATGTATCATCGGCAGCCTTATCATTGCCCGTAAACGTTAAAATCAAAAAGAAATGGATAGATTAAATGACATAATTAATATTGTATCAGCAATTCATGTCGACATGACATGGTTTCTCATTCTATCAGCTCTGATGATGTTTATCGGCATCTATGGTTTTCTTACTCGCCGAAACACATTGGCCATTCTGATATCTATTGAACTGATGCTCAATGCCGCAGATATCAACTTTGCCGCATTCAACCGCTTGTTGTTCCCCGATGGCCAGGAAGGTTATATCTTCACCCTGTTCTCTATCGCCATCTCCGCAGCAGAGACAGCTATCGCCATAGCCGTGATGATTAACATCTACCGCAATCTGAAGAACAACTTCGTTGGTAATCTTGACAAATTAAAATGGTAATAACACTAAAATAAGAATTAAATCATGGAATATACAATTCTCATTCTGCTATTGCCATTCATCTCGTTCCTGTTCTTGGGACTTGCAGGGAAATGGCTTAGCCATCGCACCTCAGGACTGATTGGTACCACAGTTCTCGCTGTCATCACCATTCTCTCCTATTGCACCGCATACGAATACTTTACAGCCGACCGTTGTGCCGACGGTGCCTATGCCACATTGGTACCCTACAACATGACATGGCTACCTCTTGGACATTTGAATTTCGACTTGGGCATATTGCTTGACCCCATCTCTGTTATGATGCTCATCGTCATAACAACAGTATCACTCATGGTCCACATTTACTCTTTCGGATACATGAGAGGAGAAAAGGGTTTCCAGCGTTACTATGCGTTCCTGAGTCTCTTCACCATGTCCATGCTCGGATTAGTCGTGGCTACCAACATCTTCCAAATGTATCTCTTCTGGGAGTTGGTGGGCGTCAGCTCTTATCTGCTCATCGGATTCTATTACACACTGCCTGCCGCTGTCGCTGCAAGCAAGAAAGCATTTATCGTAACACGTTTCGCAGACTTGGGATTTCTTGTCGGCATTCTCATCTTCGGTTACTACACTGGCAGTTTCTCGTTTGATTTCGTCAGCAACCTGCAAATGGCGGAAGGCACCACGCCTTTCATACCATGTGGCATTGACAAGGCCGTTGCTGCAGGAGGATTCATCTTACCAACAGCATTAACCTTGATGTTTATTGGAGGTGCTGGCAAGAGTGCCATGTTCCCGCTCCATATCTGGTTACCCGATGCCATGGAAGGTCCTACTCCTGTCAGTGCCTTAATCCATGCTGCAACTATGGTCGTTGCCGGAGTCTATCAGGTAGCTCGTTTGTTCCCGTTATGGGTGACATACGCACAAGACTGGATGCCGGTCATCATTTGGGTCGGTGTCTTTACTGCATTCTATGCCGCATCGGTTGCCTGTGCCCAGAGTGACATCAAACGTGTATTGGCTTTCTCAACTATTTCACAGATAGCATTCATGATGGTTGCCTTAGGTGTTTGCACAGAAATCACCACGGGACATGAGCATGCAGGCAGCATAGGCTATATGGCTTCTATGTTCCACCTCTTTACTCACGCCATGTTCAAGGCCTGTCTGTTCCTCGGTGCCGGTTGTATTATACACGCCGTTCACAGCAACGAGATGGAGGCTATGGGAGGCCTTCGCAAGTATCTGCCTGTCACCCATGCCACATTCCTCATCAGTTGCCTGGCCATCAGCGGCATACCATTCTTCTCAGGTTTCAGCAGTAAGGATGAAATCATCTCCGCCTGTATGGCTTATAGTCCTGCTGTAGGTTACATCATGACTGCCATCGCTGCCATGACGGCATTCTACATGTTCCGTCTGTACTATGGCATCTTCTGGGGAACAGAGAACAAGGCTTTACACGAGAAGCACACTCCTCATGAAGAAAGCATTATGACAGCGCCACTGGTCGTGTTGAGTATCATCACCGTAGGCGTGGGCGTATATACCACACTTGCTGGCTTCGGCCTGTTTGAGGGTTATAGCTTTGGTAGCCTTATCAGTGCGGATGGTCATGACTACCGCATCCATTTTGACCTTTCTGTTGCCAGTCTCTCCACAGTTATTGCCATCTGCTCCATAGCTCTTGCAACATATATCTTCAAGGGAGAGACACAGCCTGTTGCCGACCGCATGTACGCTGCGGCTCCACAACTGCACCGCTGGGCATACAAAAGATTCTACATGGACGAGGTTTACCAGTTCATCACCCACCGCATTATTTTCGCCTATGTAAGTCGTCCCATCGCATGGTTTGACCGTCATGTCATCGACGGGTTCTTCAACTTCCTTGCATGGGGTACCCATTCACTCAGTTATAATATCAGGACCTTACAGAGCGGACGTGTACAGCAATATGCTCTCGTATTCCTCCTCGGTATATTGATTCTAATATTAATGATAATTTAAAAACTACCGCGATATGAATTTCTTATCATTATTTGTATTGATTCCGCTCCTCATGTTGTTCGGCCTCTGGCTGGCTAAGGGGCAAAAAGGCATCCGTACCGTCATGGTCGTCGGTAGTTCTGCCCTTTTGGCATTGGCCATTGCATTGACCATTATGTTTATTGGTGACCGGGCCGGTGGTGCTACTGCTGAAATGCTTTACACAGCAAGCTTCGTCTGGTTTGAGCCGTTACACATCAGTTACTCCGTAGGAGTTGACGGCATCTCCGTAGCCATGCTGCTTCTTTCTGGTGTCATTGTTTTCACCGGAACATTCGTCTCATGGGATATGTGCAAAGAATATTTCCTTTGGTTCACACTACTCTCAATGGGTGTATTCGGATTCTTTATCTCCGTTGACATGTTCATGATGTTCATGTTCTATGAGATAGCACTTATCCCGATGTATTTACTCATCGGTGTATGGGGTTCCGGCCACAAGGAATATTCTGCCATGAAACTGACCCTCATGCTTATGGGAGCCTCAGCATTTCTGATGCTCGGCATATTCGGTATCTTCTATGGTGCAGGAGGTCAGACCATGAATGTCGTTGACATAGCCAACCACACTGGCGGAGCCCAGATCATTGA
>ONKB01000060.1 GCA_900318305.1 uncultured Prevotellaceae bacterium
CTTGAATTGTTCACTTGAATTGTTCATGTTCCCATTTTACAAATAAAGTAGTTTTTTTGCAAGAAATAAAAAATAAATGCGTAACTTTGCACCATGAAAAAACTTGTTTTGCTATTATTATGTACTGTATTCTTATTTAGCTGTACAGAAGAATACGATGACAAAAATGTAAAGAACAATCTTCCCCAAACAGAGATTTTTGTTCAGGGCCAATTGCTGACAATGACCCCGATGACACAAAAAGGTGTTACCTATAATTGGCCAATGACTACAAGCGAGGGCTGGGAAACTGCAAGATTCTCAATTCGCGCAGATGGAACAATACCAGATTATACGGACAAAAGTTCTGCTTTGTATTACGGCAGATTTGCCAACGGACACAACAGAGGAAGAGTGTCTAACTTATATCCTTATGGGCATTACAATGATCGTGACCTGGATTATTATAAGAAAGATAAAAAGACAGGTAATAATATAGGATTGTTCAGGTATGTATATGATCCCAAAGGCTTGAAAACTCAGTTGGCAATACTTGAGGTTCCTCCTGTAGAGAATATACTGACTGATGAAATAGAAGACTTGGACACTGAGATTAACAAAGGTCACAATGTTGCAAAGAATACAGCAGAAAAGACAAAGGTACAAGCATTATTGGCTAAGGGTAGCGACTATCTCAATCATCACGTTCTCTGGTATGTAGTGAAAGAAGTTGGAATGCAATATGGCTGGCATGTCAATGGTGTGTTTGTTGATACTGTGGTGCAAGAATATAAGATTAATCCAGATATTGTTCCCGACAATATAGAAGTAGATATACATCAGCAGAAACATACAGACTGGAACGAAATAAAAACGTCGTTACACTTAAGAACTGATGCAGAATCAGTGACGATAAATATTCCCCTGAAATATGAAGATATAATTGAACAGGATGATTTTGCCATCAGGGTATATGACTTTTATTATAAAGAATATACTATCAGCCATAAAATCACACATGATGAGAATGGTATTACCATAGAGATCTCTGATATTCCTGCTTCATTGATTTCTGATTTGAAATCGCAGTTTGGCGATGGTTTGACGGTGGAGATACACAGTTATTGTAAAAATGTGGATATTTGGGATGAACTCAGTAAAAGTTGTGTGGTAAAAACAGGTAAGCCTTGTACGGTTAATGGACAAATCTCCAGTGCTTATCGAGATGATGTCATACCAATTACCATCATGAAACCTTAAACTAAAAAAGCCTGTTCTCAAATCAAAAGAACAGGCTTTTTTAATAAATAACAGCGTGTTTCCCATAGGTATCTCCTAAGCGTAATTATTTTAACTTTTGTATAATTAGTGTATCTTAAAGGCAAACAAATAAATTGTCAGAGATGAAGATACAAGTAATTACAATGAGTCTGTTGTTGTTTGTTACAAACAGCTTTGCTCAAGGAAATAGGTTTGAGTGTGATGAATCGTGTGATCCTACCAGTAGCGGAGTAGCCAAATTCAATGTGGTGAGCCCTGTAGGTTTATCTACAATGGAGCAGATAGAGATGGCTCCTCGTTTAGAAACACTTGATGGGAAGACTATCGCTATTGTTGGCGAGGATTTTATGTATAACATCACACACCCCGAACTAGGCCGGCTTATAAAACAGCATTATCCCAATGCCAAAGTAATTATGTACAACGAATTGCCGATAGCAGGTCCTTATCCTTCACCAGGTATTACCCGTCAGTCAACGGAAGAGTTCCGCCAGCGGCTTATTGATCTTAAAGTGGATGCAGTCATTGCTGGTAATGGTGGCTGTGGCATTTGTACGCCCAAAGAGACAGGATCTTGTATAGTAGCTGAGAAATTGGGCATTCCATCGGTTATTGTGACAGCACCTGGTTTCGATAATCAGGCTCGTTATACTGCCCGCAACAATGGTGTTCCAGTGCTTCGCGTAGCTGTCTATCCGGGTGCCTTTGCGTCCCATACTGAGGAGCAACTCATCAAGAATACACAGGAAATCACATGGCCACAGATAGTGGAAGCTCTGACAACTCCTATACGTCAGGATGAGTATGCTACTACCGATAGCGTACAGGGTATTACCGATGATGTGTTTCATGGAACACTGGATGAAATATATAATCATTTCCGCACGATGGGCTGGAGCGATGGCATGCCTTTCTTTCCACCTACCTATGACAAGGTGTTGGAATATCTTTACTATACTGATTATGCATGGGACGAGACCATCGCTGTGTTGCCGGGAGCCTTCCGTGCTACTACTACATGGCATGTGGCCGTCAATGCCTGTATGGCAGGATGCAAGCCAGAATATATGCCTATCCTTGTAGCTATGACTAAGGCTATGGGTGGTGGTGACTTCCGTCGCACATTAGGTAGTACCCATGCATGGGTACCCTATTCGTGGCTCAATGGTCCTATAGCACGCCAGTTGGGTATCAGCAGTGGGCAAGGTGAAATAAATGCCGAAGCTAATGTAGCCATCAGCCGTTTTATGTCGCTGGCCATGCAGAACTTGGCAGGATATACGGTGGGAAATAACCGCATGGGTACTTTCGGCTATCTCCAGCCATGGTGCCTGGTAGAAGATGAGGAAGCATGTCATCGTGTAGGTTGGCAGACATGGAACGAACAGAACGGCTACAATATTAATGATAACACCGTGACACTTGCATCAGCCCTGATGTGGGGAAATAATATGGCACCATCGACCACTGATGCTGAACGTGTGATGCAACTTATGGCATGGGACATCTCTGAACGGTGCCAGTTTGCACTGGGTAGCGGAAAACAGTTTACCAATCGGGTTATACTCATGACAGAACCTGTGGCAAGTATACTTGTCAATAATTATCCTACTATTGAGGTACTAGAAGATGCTCTTATAATTAACTCGCGTCGTTCAGCTTATGAGCGTGCGTTTGCGAACTATTATGCTAATCCTGGCAGTAGAAAAGATGGAGAGGAACATACTTTCAATCAATACCTCAGTCATATAAAGAGCGCAGAAGGTGGTGCAGAGACGCCTACACCAGTATGGTATGACACTTCAGTATCAACGATGACTACAATTCCAACAATGGAAAAAGGTGCAACAGCTTTTCTCATTACAGGTGATGCGTCGCGCAATAAAGTTCAAACTATGCCTGGTGGAGGTTTTTCTACAGTCAAAATAGAATTACCCTTAGCATGGGATTCACTAATGATTGTGGGTGGGTATCCTAAGTTGTCGGAGATGTACCTTACTTCTACACCCAACATAAATAACGAGAGTCAAATTAAGTCACTCAAAGTTGCTAACTCCAAAGGTACTCCTGTACGTAAAGAGTATTATGATACAAGTGGACGCCGAACGAATAATCCTAATAAAGGAATATACCTCCAACGTAATACATATAAAGATGGTTCTTCTAATACTATAAAGAGGATGTATAGATAGTTATTGTTGTAGCGTATTATATCCAATTATAAGAGGAAATTAAGTGTTATTGGTGTCATCTAAAACCTGATATAAAGATGAAGTAAATTGGCTTTATTCAGCCTATCAATCCTTTTTGCCCTAATGCCCAATTTCCCCCGCCTGAGATTTTGTCCATTTTGGGACAAAGGCAAATCTTGGGACAGGCCAAATGACTTTAAAATGACAGGCGAA
>ONKB01000056.1 GCA_900318305.1 uncultured Prevotellaceae bacterium
AGTCAACATGAAAAAGGTAAGCAATAGGACCATGACATCAGACATAGGCGTCATGTCTATGAATGTGTCTCTCTTTTTAATCGCAAATCGTCCCATTTATATAACTTTTTACCTTTTTGAAAATGTTTCCTTATTTCTGTGTCTCTTGGAATGTTGATACAATTGTGAAACCTACCTCGTCAAGTGCATATGTGAGGTGGTCAATCTTATTTGTATAGAAGTTATAGAACACAACAGACAGCCAAGAGGTAGCGATACCTGATGCAGTATTAACCAAGGCCTCGGAAATACCGGCTGACAATGCAGAAGAGTCTGTACCACCACCAGCAGACAAAGCAGAGAATGACTTGATCATACCAACCACAGTACCGAGAAGACCGGTTAACACACCGAGGGTTACGATAACGGCCAGAATAGGCAGATTCATCTGCAGAGAAGGCATCTCAAGAGCTGTAGCCTCACCGAGAGCTTTCTGGATACCCTGAATCTTCTGCTCTTTATCCAATTCAGTGTTGCTTGCCATTTCCTGATATTTGCTCAGAGTGGCTGTAACAACATTAGCTACAGAACCGCCCTGCTTGTCGCAGATAGCCTTGGCTGCTGCCATGTCGTTCTTGGCAAGAGCTCCCTTGATTTCCTCAACAAACTTATCCAGGCTGCTCTTACCGAAAGCTGTCTTCAGAGCCAACCAACGCTCAATGGTCAATGTTACAACAGCAAACAGCTGAGTCCAAATAATAGGCACGATAACACCACCGTGATATATTGTACCAAGGATATCCAGAGGCTTACCTTCAGGATCACCGCCTGCGAAGTGACTGGAGTCACCAAACACAAACTTAAAGATGATAATGGCAATTACCAAACAAATGACAAGGATTACCCATGCATTCTTGATACCTTTAAAACCAGCCTTTTTCTTGGCTTCTGGTTTCTTGCTTGCGTTAACCGCAACTTTTGTTTCTTTTGTTTCCATTTTTTTGTTTTGAATTGAATTGATTAATGTTATAAATATTGTATAAGTATAATTCTGAATCTGTGTTTCCTGACTTGAAAAATGACTTGAATCCGCTATACCTTGCAAAGATATAACTTTAATTTGAATTAAACGCTTTGAAGACGGAATATATTTGTAAAAAATATGGATAATGTAATATGTAACTTAGTTATTTCATACTCTTTTGTTATATTTGAATGCTTTTTTATTAACTTTGTAAGTAGTTAGTGTGATAATTCTAAATTCTATCAAAAATATAATTTTATGGAACAAATAGATTGGGGACATTTGCCTTTTGGCTATATGAAGACAGATTACAATGTACGCTGTTCTTATCGTAATGGCAAATGGGGAGAGATTGAAGTATGCTCTTCTGAAATAATCAATATCCACATGGCGGCTACATGCCTGCACTACGGGCAGGAGTCTTTTGAGGGTCAAAAGGCTTTTCGCTGTCCTGATGGAAAAATCCGTATTTTCCGTTTAGACGAGAATGCTGCCCGTATGCAGAGTACTTCTCGGGGTATAATGATGCCAGAGATGCCTACAGAGTTGTTCATTGAAATGGCTAAGAAGGTTGTCAAGTTGAATGAGCGTTTTGTGCCGCCATATGAGAGTGGGGCGGCTTTGTATCTTCGTCCCCTGATGATAGGAACAAGTGCACAGGTTGGTGTTCATCCTGCTGAAGAATACCTGTTCCTTATCTTTGTCACCCCGGTTGGACCTTATTTCAAGGGAGGATTTGCTTGTACCGACTATGTTATTACCCGTCGGTTTGATCGCTCTGCCCCTCTGGGCACAGGTATTTACAAGGTTGGTGGTAATTATGCTGCCAGCCTTAAGGCTAATGACGAGGCTCATAAGGCTGGTTATTCCTGTGAATTCTATCTTGATGCCAAGGAGAAGAAATACATTGACGAATGTGGTGCCGCTAATTTCTTTGGTATAAAGAACAATACTTATGTGACCCCGGCATCAACGTCCATCCTTCCATCCATAACAAACAAGAGTCTTCAGACTTTGGCAGAGGAATTGGGCCTTAAAGTGGAGCGCCGTCAGATTCCTGTAGAGGAACTGGCTACTTTTGAGGAAGCAGGTGCCTGTGGCACAGCCGCAGTAATTAGTCCTATCACCAAGATTGATGACCCTGAGGCAGGGAAGAGCTATGTGATAAGTAAGGACGGAAAGCCTGGTCCTGTATGCCAGAAACTGTATAAGAAACTTCGTGACATACAATATGGTATTGAACCAGATAAGTATGGCTGGAATACTGTGTTAGATTAATTCTCAAATTAATGCCGATTAACTATGTTAACAAATTCTGAACTTAGAAAAAAAGCGCGTCGTGTTTTAGAAGGCGCTTGGGGAAAGGCTGTAATTGTTACGCTGATTTATTATGTTATTAGCGCAGGCTTGTCTGCGAGTGTGTCAATTCCTTTTGGTTCCGATTTGTGGCTTTCCAATGGAAGTTCCATGGTAATGACATTGCTCTGCCTGCCTCTTTCATGGGGGTTTGTTGTGTTCTTCCTCTCTTTTGTCAGGAATCAGGAAAAAAGTGTCGGGTCGTTATTTGATGGTTACAAACGTTTTGGTAAAGTTTTCCTGACCATGTTCATGAAGAATTTATTTATTCTTCTCTGGACACTGCTTCTGATTGTTCCGGGAATTATGAAGAGTATGGCATATGCCATGACAGAATATATTCTACTGGATAATCCTGAAATAAGTGCTGAGGATGCTATTCACAAGAGCCGGGTCATGATGGACGGACATAAGATGAAGTTGTTCCTGATGTATTTGAGTTTCATCGGTTGGGCCATCCTCTGTTTATTTACATTGGGATTGGGTTTCCTGTTGCTCGTTCCATATATTGAGACCTCTGTGGCCACTTTCTATCAAGACCTTCTTGAGGAACAGAAAAAGGCTGATGCCCGTTTGAATCTTGATCAGGAAGAGCCAGCCTTCTGAAAAGACATAAGTTGGCTGGAAATACGAGAGATAAAAGCAAAATAATTCGGTTTTGTTTTTCAGCATAGAAGAATCCCCGAAAAATCAGTATTTCTTTCGGGGATTCTTCTATGCTATATATAACGATGTGAGTCAGGTATATTAAATTCAGCCAGCAGTTGCCTGATTTATCGTAGCGGAAGGGTAGCGATTCCGTAGGATTTCAGGGTTGTCTTGTATTCTTTGTCATTAATGATGACCGATACTTTGGTGGCACGGCCTTCTCTCTCATTGAGGCGCATGAAGGGACCTTGTCCTTCGTCATCGATGACCGTGATATCAACATTTGGCTCACTCGTCTGGATGAGAGCCTGCTCTGGTGGCATATTTCCGCCTTGCGGATGACACTCGCAGACATAGACACATTGCTTGGCGCTACGGAAAGAGGAAGGAAGGTGGGCATCCTGCCATTTTCCTCTATAGGGTTGTAAAAGTATGCGGTGACGGTATGCTCCGTGGAAAGGCTCTGAATACCATGCGGCCTCATGCTCAATGTTGTTTTTCCCTTTGTAGCTTAGTCCAACGTTGCGTATAGGACCTGATGTGGTGGAAGCACCAAGATATAGTGTCATCTCTCCGTTGTCCAAATTGGCACTGAAAGCTTGTTCTCCGCTCTGTGGACTTACCATGAATCCCCCTTGTTCTCCATGCTGAATCCACATTGTGCTGAGCGGGCAGAAATAACTCAGTCCGGGTTTGCTGTATTCCGATATGCCGTATGGGATGTCGTAGCCCACAGTGCCTTGGGTATATGTGTTGAAAATAAGATTAAGTCCCTCAGGGCTGAACGTATTGCCTTTAGTTGCGCCGTTCTTGCGTATCAGGGTGGGGTGGGGAAATTCAAAACTGATGTCAAGGAATATCCTGTTGCCGGTCAGGGTAAGTGTCTCGCTGAAGTGCATGAGCCAGTCGGGCTGATAGTTAATGCACAGTTGTGGATGCAATCCACTGCGGCATACCTTGGTGCGCACGGGACCATAGGGTTTCATGGCATGCCAGCTCTCGTTTTCTTCTCCGGAGGTCAGCTCAGCCAGTGAGCGTATTAGGAATGTGTCGAGAGCGACAGTGATTCTCTGTCCCTCACGGGTAAGGATGTTTATTTTTGTGCTGTCTGCAGTAATACTCATGAAAGCATTCTCAATGTGGTTACCTTTTTCCCATACAGGATTGTCTGCCGTTTGGCGGCAACGGGCACCTATGAGTTTGTATCCAAAGGAAGGAAGTGAGATGTCGGCACTTATTTCACAACTGTTTCCTGCCCAGGCTGAATAGGACGGAATAGGCTGGGCTGTATTGCAGTCATAAAGTGTGTATGGCTGGTCGGTATTCAATGTGATGGTATGCCTGCGTGCCTGCTCCGCATTGAACACAAGGAAATATTTATCATATCCGTAATCCTTTAATTGTGATGCCAGCATATTCATGGCACGTTGTATGATGTGGCGGGAGAGGCGGCTGCTGTTCTGGAAAGACTGGATGCGTTCACGTCTTTTCTCATACAACGGATACCATCCCTTGGCATCGCTGTTAACACCCCAGAGAAGCAGGTGCTCGGCTTTGCTCAGCAGTGTGACTGTTCCGTTGCGGGAAAGGAATCGTGGTTCGATATCAGGATAGAGATCGGCACGTTCAATGTTCCATGTAAGAGGGTCTTGTTGTAGGGAAATATCAGAAGAGGCAAAAGGCTGGTCTGCCTCGACGTCCCACAGAAATCCAGCCAAGGCATTTGTGATTTTTGCGGCACGGAGGTCATCCATGGCCCTGTTGGTAGATTCCTGTACCTGTATGTCGAGTGGGTCGGCGGTCCAACGGGAGTAGGTGCCGTTATCCCGGTGACGAGCCTTGGCAGAATGGTCCACGTATTTTTCTTTCTCCACGCCAAAGCGCCGGATGTAGTCTTTGACGGTAATCCATTCCACTTCAATGTCGTTTTGGTTATGGTTAAACTGATCTACTGTCTTATATGCTTTTGTGAAGGTTTGTGGTATTTCGTAGTCTTCCTCCAGGGTGATGAGGCTTCCGGCAGGGGCTTGTTTTATTTTTGTGATGAAGTCGTTGCGGGTAATCGGGACGCATATAGAGAGGCTCCCGTCAAGTCCTCGCAGGTAGAAGGGACGCCATGAGTCGTCACTTGTGATGATGGGGGTCCATGTCACACCGGTGCGATTGAAAATGTAAGGCAATTGCGGGTGATAGGCTCTTTCTTGTAGATAGAAACCGTCGGTTTTCTCCCCGGTGATTTGCTCTACGATGCGTGTTCCCAGCCATGTGCATCGGTAGTTGGTTTCTCCGTCCATATTTACATTTACCGGCTCGCTGTAGAATGTACCGGTAAAGTTAAGCTGACCCCTCCGATGTATTTCCAATGCGTGTGACAGGACTTGAGGGGCAGTTTGCTGGAGGGAGCCCAATGTCTGGCCGCTGAACTGTATCTGTCCGCGGAAATCGGGATGTTCGTCCATGAAGTCCATCAAATCATTATAGATGACAGGGAATTCTTTCCATATCGTAGGGCGCACATAACGGTCGTAGTTCATGTTGCCATGAAGAATATACGTCATGTATATCTTGTGTCTTGCACTTGCTGTTGCCAGTGGCAGGATGGTGACAGCAATCATAATGGCTTGGATAGACTTGCGGAGAAATTGCATGTTGAATTGTGTTTGGATTATTATTGGCAAATTTACAATAATAAAAAAAAAAAAACTCCGGTCAACTTCTTAAATTAGGATGGTGATGAGGAAATTGACCGGATTGTTGTTGAAGATATTGAACTTATGTTAGTTTTACAGATGCCATCGTAAATCCACACCCAGTTGGAAGGGAATGCCTTTCTGATAGTATTTTCGCTGGGCGGATTCAAAATAGAAAGCGTTATACTCGGTACATGTGATGTTGTCTCCCCAGAGATTGATATTCCATTGTCCGAAATCGAAGAGGATGTGTGTTTTCAGTGTGCAGTAGAAATCTTGACTGGCAGTGTTTTCCTCATTCCAGTAAATACGTCCCAGTCCATTGCCTTGTACGCCGACAATAATATTTTTAAGGGATGAGTTGCTGTTCTTGAGTATATTGTAATCTACGGTGAGCGACGCATTATGCTCAGGAATAAACGGTACGATGTTTCCTTTGCAATCTGTGGTTCCGGTATTGTATTTGCGGAATTGTGAATGGGTGTATCCGTAATTAAGCATTGCGGTTACCCTGTCCTTGAAAAGATTTCCCTTTACTCCGAATTCAAGTCCGCAACTATGACTGTGACCTGCGTTTACCATGATGCGTCCTAAGCCACTGCTGACGAAACGGGAAATCTGCTGATTGCGAATATCCATGAAGAAAATGGAGAAATCGGCAAGGACTTTGTTGTCCCAGAGATTGAGGTGAGTACCCGCCTCATAGTTCCAGCATTGTTCTGGTTTATAGGTTACAGTACTCTGTACGTCAGGCAGGGGACCAATGGGTATGTTATCATCGATAGACTGTTTGATGCTAAGGAACATATCGCTCATGGAAGGCATCTGCTGAGCATGTTGCGTCATGGTCTCATCAAGATAATCCCGGGTGAGTCTCATCATGTCGTTTTGCATGACAGCCGACAGGATATCAGATATCATCTGGATATTGTAGCCACCCGATCGCTGACCTTTGGCGACTGTGATATAAATATTGCCGAGACGATTTTTCAAGTCATATTGAAAGGCAATCTTAGGTAGAAGTGTCGTGTAGTTGTTCTTGATTTTACCATTGAGTAGGGTGGTAGTTGCCATATCTTTGTCAATATGATGGCTTGGCATGCTGAAATTGAAATTGACAGGTTTTCCTCCGCAGTAATTCATTTCTTGTCTTTCATGGTCCAGGCGAAGTCCTAAGGTCAGGGCAAATCGTGGGAACAGGAAGTTGTGGAGTGTCTCCTGGAAAAACAAGGCTCCGTTGAGAACTGGTGTACGGAAATAGGCTGGCACACCAAAATAGGAGTCAATAATAGTAAGCGACATAGGCATACTCTGGGTTACAGGTTGCCCTGTACGCGGGTTGGTTACGGTAACTGTAGGAGTGGGCATGTTTCGTGCGATGTTGCTGTTGAGCATATCAACACCGTCTTGGTAGAATGTGACAGGCGAATGGGTTCTTGATGCCTCCCAGATACCAAAGACACCTCCTGTCCACTCCCAGCGTTTGAAAGGTTTACTCTTAAGGGTTATTTCCTCAGAGAGAGAGTTGATTTTCTGACGTTGTTCCAGGGTAAAGTAGTCTTTATAGACGAAATCCTGGTCCATGAGCATCCGGTCATCTAAATTGCGATAGCTTGTTACGGAATTGAGCAAAAACGGATTTCCTTCCCATGACGCTTTGAAACTAGTGCCCAGCATACTCCTGCGATATTTGCTTTGGCGATTGGAAGTGATACGGTCCATGGCGTGCTCAATCTCAGGACCGCTGACTTGTCCGCCGTAGAAATATGGATAACCGTCTTCATCAGAGTATTCGTAGGTACAGTTAAGATCTAAGAGCCATTGTGATGAGGGACGGTATAATAATCTCGCCTGAGTGCCGAAACTGTTGTTGCCTCCCACCTTTTTATTCAGGCTGTCATTATGCCAGAAGCCATTGTTTGTCTCGTAATATCCCCCCAGGCTGAAAGCCATTTTGTCAGACAACTTCTGGTTGGTAGTAGCTGATACGAATAACTGTCTGTTTCGTGTCGCTGATGTGAGTTTAATGTCTGTACCTTGATAATAGAAAGGGTTACGGGTGTATATGCTCAGGATGCCACCCATGGCGTTTCGTCCGTATAGGGTGCCCTGAGGTCCTCTCAGTACTTCAATGCGGTCGGTGTTCAGGAGACTTAGAGAGTACTCGCTTTTTTCCGTTACAGGAGCATCATCTATGTAGAGTGCTACGGCAGGCGTGTTGATGCGCGAGCCGATACCACGGATGTATAGTGCAGATGAAAGTTTGGAGCCGTATCGGGGCATAAAGAAATTGGGGACGATGCTGTTTAAATCAGGTAGTTCTTGAATGCGTAACCGCTCTATCATGTCATGGTCGGTTAAAGTCGTAGATGTAGCCGTCTTGCGCAGCCCGCTTGTCTGCTTGTTGGTGGTGCGGACAACAATCTCGTCCATGTCAATAGTTTTTAACGTGTCTGTTGCCGGTTGCAGGATGGAAGCGGCGGCAATAAGAAAAAGTGAGAGTAACATTATTATTTTAATTTAAGTAGTATTCAGGTGCAAAATTAGAAGTATATCCTCACTCCTACAATACTTAATTTTATGGATTTTTCCAAATGTCCATGTCAAAGCCGTGGCTATAATATGCACAAGGGCAGCCAACATGTTGGCTGCCCTTGTGCAAACTGGACAATTGCTTTATAGTCTTTATGTGCTTCCTTTGTGCGGGAACCTGGAAAGACTTATTTTTTGTTGATGTAATCAACGAGCCATGCTCCGACTTCTTTGGTGCCGTATTTCGTGCCGCCGGCGACCTGAATCTCAGGTGTCCTCACGTTGGCGTCGAGAGAAGCCTGAACAGCTTCGCGAATCAAGGCACCTTCTTCTTTCAGGTCAAAGTATTCATACAACATGGCGACAGAGAGTATCTGAGCCAATGGGTTGGCGATATTAAGCCCTTTTCCTTGTGGCCAGGAACCATGTATAGGTTCAAAGACGGGGGTGGAGGTACCTGTTGACGCAGAAGGAAGCAGTCCCATTGAGCCGGTTATGCAGGAACCTTCATCAGTCAGTATGTCGCCGAAGGTATTCTCGGTTACCATGACATCAAAGAAGGTAGGTTCCTGAATCATGCGCATGGCGGCATTGTCAACATACATGAAGTCGGTAGTGACATCGGGGTAGTCGGCCATCATTTCCTGGGCGACTTTGCGCCACAAGCGTGATGAAGCCAGGACGTTAGCTTTATCAACGACAGTCAGGTGCTTGCGGCGCTGACGGGCATACTGATAACCCACTTTCAAAATGCGTTCAACCTCAGGACGACTGTAGTAGTTGGTGTCCAGGGCATCTTCGGTGCCGAGTTCCGCATTTATGGCAGGCTCTTGTTTCTTGCCAAAATACATGCCGCCTGTCAATTCCCTGATACAAATGAAATCAGCTCCCTTGACAATCTCGTCTTTCAACGGACTCTTGTGTACAAGGCAGTCAAAAGTAGTTACAGGGCGTATGTTGGCAAATAGCCCCAGTTTTTTACGCATGGCAAGCAGACCCTGCTCGGGGCGCACCTTGGCGGTGGGATCATTATCAAATTTCGGGTCACCTACAGAGGCAAACAACACAGCATCAGCCTCTTCACAGGTCTTGAAAGTATCCTCAGGGAAGGGGTCGCCCACCTCGTCAATGGCATGAGCTCCGCAAAGGGCTTCCTTGTATGTTATCTCATGTCCGAATTTCTTTGCTATGGCATCCATTACAGCAACGCCTTGTTGCATGATTTCGGGCCCGATGCCGTCGCCTGCTAAAACTGCAATTTTAAGTTTCATATCAGTGAAGTATTGTTTTATTCGTTTATCATATTCAGCAATTTAATTGTCGCCTTGATGGCCGCTTCGGTCTGGTCGGCATCAAGGGCATGAGTGCGGTAGCTCTTGCCTTGGTAGTTCCATTCAATACTGGTCTGAACCAAAGCATCGGTCCTTCCGCCCGGTGGGATGGAAACCATATAGTTGGACAGCCATGGGAAATCCCTTTTTAGCTTGTTCTTGTAGATATGGCGTACACAGCGCACGAAAGCGTCATACTGACCATCGCCGGTGGCAGTTTCTTCATAGATAGTGCCGTTGACTTCCAGACGCACACTGGCAACAGGTTTCAGACCATAAGCAGTAGAAACCATGTAGCTGACCAGTTTAACCCTTTCTTCAAGGGTGGTATGTTTCAGTACGTCGCTGACGATATACGGCAGATCCTCTTGTGTAACTAATTCTTTTTTGTCTCCCAGTTCAATGATTCGTTGGGTGACTTTCTTCATAGCCTCCTCGCTGAGTTCCAGTCCCAGTTCCTCGAGATTCTTGCGGATATTGGCTTTTCCGCTTGCTTTTCCGAGTGCGTACTCACGTTTCCTTCCAAAACGTTCGGGCAGCAGGTCATTGCAGTAGAGGTTGTTCTTGTTGTCCCCGTCGGCATGGATTCCTGCCACTTGCGTAAAGACGCTGCTCCCCACGATGGGTTTGTTGGGTGGAATGGCGATGCCAGAATAGCTTTCTACAATGTGGCTGGCCTTGTTCAGCTTTTCTTCGTTGATATTGGTCTGGGCATTGAAATGGTCTTTCAAAATGGCTTCGACACTTGCCAGGGGCGCATTGCCCGCACGTTCTCCAAGGCCATTTACAGAGGTGTGTAAACCTTTGGCACCACCAAGAACGGCTGCAACAGAGTTGCTTGCGGCAAGGTCATAATCATTATGGGCATGAAAATCAAAATGCAAATCAGGATAACGCTCTGTCATCAGTTGCATATACTCAATGACCTGCAAAGGATTGAGTATACCGAGTGTGTCTGGCAGCATGAAACGCTTTATGCCCAGATGGCACAGGTTGTCCATCAGCAGGAATACATAATCCCGGCTGTCTTTCATGCCATTGCTCCAGTCCTCTAAGTAGATATTGACATCAAAACCTTTGTCCAGGGCTAATCTGACATTTGTCGTTATGTCGTGGAGGTGTTCCTGTGGTGTCTTTTTCAGCTGACCCTCACAATGGCGGAGTGAACCTTTGGTCAGGATGTTGATGACCCGTCCACCAGCCTGTTGAATCCAGTCAAGTGATTTTCCGTCATCGACAAAGCCCAGAATTTCAACTTTGTCAGTCAGTTTCTTTGCTTCAGCCCAGCGGCAAATGCTTTTGGCAGCTTCTAATTCACCTTCTGAGACGCGGGCCGACGCTATCTCAATGCGGTCCACGCACAATTCCTCTAACAGCAGGCGTGCTATCATCAACTTCTCATGGGGCATAAAAGATACTCCGCTGGTCTGTTCGCCGTCGCGGAGCGTGGTATCCATGATTTCAACCTTGATGGCAGTCGGCTTGGTGAATTCTATTTTCATCGGCTAAGTTCAAATTGTTCTATCTTATCTTTATTGGCAAGCAAAAAGTCTATGTCATCGTAGGCATTCATCAGACAATATTTCTTATACGAATTGATTTCAAAATGCTCGCTCTTGCCAGTTGTCATGTTTGTCACAGTTTGGTTGGGTACATCTACCTTCACCTCCATACGCGGGTTCTGTTCTATGCTGTCAAAGAGTTCCTGTTGGAATGTCTTGCTAACAATTACTGGAAGCACAAAGCAGTTGAGCAGGTTGTTGCGGTGGATGTCGGCGAAACTGGAGGAGATGACTACCCTTACTCCATATCCTGCGATAGCCCATGCGGCATGTTCGCGTGAGGAACCTGATCCCCAGTTCTGACCGCCGACAATGATTTCGTGTACTCCTTTGTGTGGGACCTCGTTGAAATCGGGATGGTTCATGACAAAACTCTCCACGGGTTTTCCCTCAGGGTCGAAACGAAGGTCATGCATGAAAGCCTCGCCGAAAAATTTCGGGTCGCGCGTCGTACTTGCCAGATAGCGGGCAGGAATAATGAGGTCGGTATTACAATTGTCTATAGCAATGGGAATACATGTACTCTGTATGATATTGAATTTTTCTTTGGCCATGGCTTATAATTTACGGGGGTCAGTAATTTTTCCAGTTATCGCACTTGCGGCTACGACCAGCGGTGAAGCCAGTATTGTTCTTGCTCCGGGGCCCTGACGTCCCACGAAATTTCTGTTTGACGTGGATATTGAGAGCTTGCCGGCAGGTACCTTGTCTGGATTCATGGCCAGACAGGCAGAGCAACTGGGTAGTCTTAATTCAAAACCAGCTTCTTCCAGCACCTTGTCTATTCCCTCGTCAATGATTTGCTTTCTAACCAGCCATGAACCGGGTACTAACCAAGCCACGACATTATTGGCTTTCTTCTTGCCCTTCACTACGGAGGCAAAGGCACGGAAGTCTTCAATGCGTCCGTTGGTGCATGCTCCGAGGAAGCAATAATCCACTGGTGTTCCCTCAAGTTTCTGCCCAGGTTGAAATTGCATATAGTCCAGCATACTCAGGAACTGGCTCCTTTCAGCCTCAGGAATCTCGTCGAGAGTCGGGATGTTCCCGTCGATGGCAATACCTGCTCCTGGATTCGTGCCATAAGTGATACGAGGAACGATGTCCTCAGCCTGGTATGTCACTTCTTTGTCAAACACGGCATCGTCATCGCTTTTCAGTTTGCGCCACTCTTCTACGGCCTTGTCCCATGCCTCTCCTTTGGGTGCATATTCGCGTCCTTTGAGATATGCGAAGGTAATCTCATCTGGGGCTATCAGTCCGGCGCGGCTGCCCATCTCGATTGACAGATTGGACAATGTCAGACGTCCTTCCATACTCATGTTGCGTATGGCGCTGCCGGCATATTCTACGGCATAGCCAGTAGCACCACTTGTGGTCATCTGGGCCATAATATAGAGGGCTACGTCCTTGGCGGTGGTGCCTTGTAGCAAAGTTCCTTCAATATTGATGCGCATTGTTTTGGGCTTCGACTGCAAAATACATTGTGAGGCCAGCACCTGAGCCACTTCCGATGTTCCTATACCCATGGCAATGGCACCAACGGCACCATGGGTTGAGGTGTGGGAATCGCCACAGACGATAGTCATACCAGGTAGAGACAAGGCTTTTTCTGGTCCTACCACATGGATGATACCGTTGTCCTTGGTACCCATTGCAAAATGCCTGATGCCAAATTCTTCGCAGTTGGCTTTCAGGGTTTCCACCTGTTTGCGGCCTGTGGGGTCATGGATAATCTCTTGCTGATCCGACGGGGTGTTATGGTCGGGCATGGCAATAATCTGCCCGGGACGGAATACTTTAACTCCCTTATCTCTCAGCGTGTCAAAAGCCTGAGGCGAAGTAACCTCATGGGCATACAGACGGTCAATATACAGTTGGGTGGGGCCGTCTTCCACTTGTTGGACGACATGGGCGTCCCATATTTTATCAAAAAGTGTTCTCATTCCTTGAACTTATTAATACAATCAATATATGCTTCAACGCTGGCTGTTACTATGTCGGTGTCGGCACCGAAACCATAATAGACAGAACCGTTGTACTCCACTTGCATGTGTACCTTGCCGACATCGTCAGAGCCTTTGGATATAGCCTGAATGGTAAACTCCTTCAATGTCATTTGTTTTGTGATAATCTTTTTCAGCGCTTTGATGGCAGCATCCACGGGACCATTGCCCGATGCAGCTGCTTCAAATTTCTGATTGCTGATAATGAGACCGATACTTGCGACGCTCTTTACGCCACGGCCTGTTGTTACCTGCAGGAAATCAAGTCTCACGGCATGAGCCTCAGCGGTGTCAGCGCCTGCCAGCATGAGTACATCGGCATCATTGACCTCTTTTTTCTGGTCAGCCAGTTGCAGGAATTTCTCATATATCTTATCGAGTTTCTTCTCGTCCACGTCAACACCGTTCACGTTCAGTCTGTGCTTCAGAGCGGCACGGCCAGAGCGGGCTGTCAGTACGATAGCGTTATCGTCTATTCCAACATCATGGGGGTTGATGATTTCATAAGTCTGTACGTTTTTCAGCACGCCATCTTGGTGTATGCCTGAGGAGTGAGCAAAGGCATTCCGTCCTACTATGGCTTTGTTAGGCTGTACAGGCATGTTCATGAGGCTGGAGACCATGCGGCTCGTCGGGAAAATCTTGGTGGTGTTGATGTTGGTGTCAATGCCAAGTCCTTTGTGGCATTTCAGTATCATGGCAATTTCCTCCAATGAAGTGTTTCCGGCCCTTTCCCCGATACCATTGATGGTTACCTCCACCTGACGGGCACCACCCATGACACCATTGAATGTGTTTGCTGTTGCCATGCCCAGATCGTTGTGACAGTGGGTAGAGAGAATGGCCTTGTCCACGCCGTCAACATGATCTTTCAGATACTTTATTTTCTCATAGTATTCTTGGGGCAGGCAATAACCTGTGGTGTCGGGAATGTTGACAACGGTTGCGCCAGCCTTAATGACGGCCTCCACCATGCGTGCAAGATATTCATTTTCAGTTCTGCCGGCATCCTCACAATAGAACTCCACATCCTCAACAAATTTTTTCGCATATTTTACGGCAGCTACACCGCGCTCAATGATTTCTTCGCGGTTGGAGTTAAACTTGTACTTGATATGGTAGTCCGACGTGCCGATACCCGTATGGATACGTTTGCGCTTGGCATATTGTAGTGCCTCTGCGGCGACATCGATGTCTTTCTGTACAGCTCGTGTCAGGGCGCAGATGGTGGGCCATGTTACGGCTTTTGAAATCTCTATCACCGAATTGAAGTCACCTGGACTGGAGACAGGGAATCCCGCCTCGATAATGTCCACGCCCAACTGCTCCAATGCCTTGGCAACCTGAATCTTCTCTACTGTATTCAATTGACAGCCTGGCACCTGCTCGCCGTCGCGCAATGTCGTGTCAAAAATGTATAACCTGTCAGCCATTTTTATTATAGTGTTTTGTAATTGTTTTGATGCTTGATGTTGGATTGCTTATATAAAAAAAGCCCCTCTCGTTCTTGTGAAATGGGAAAGGCTTATGTATTGGCAAAAAATTCAATTATAGCACAATAAACCCATTTCGACACTTCTGAGATAGTAGGAAAATATCCAATAGTCGGAAAATGTTTGTATTGAACATGAATTGATTTTATTTTGAGATGCAAAATTAAACAATTCTTTGTCAAGAGACAAACTTTTTGACTATAAATCCTGTTTTTTCTTATCGTTTGTCAAAAAATATTTCTTAGAAGAACAGATTTCTGACGGTTACTTATTTCTGTGACGGGGTAATCTGCGATGCTTTGACGAAATAGTTCCAATAAGTTTTGTTGAAGTTGATTTTGCTATTTTCTGCCCCTTTGTTTTCCTGCAAGGCTGTATACTGGGCGTCAAACTGACGGAATTGCATGTCGTACTGTGGCGAGTAGGAGACATATTGACGTATGCTTTCGTCTCCGGTGTCAAATATAATCATGGCTACGGCTTCAGCATAAGCCTTGGGCAGCTGCCGTCCCGAATAGACAGGGTAGGTGGTCAGCACATGGAGAAAGTTCCTTAGGTCACAATCCAAAAGAAATGATACCAGGGCATAGTCTACGATGCTTTGGTTTTGTTTGCCAAATTCCAGTTGCCCCTTCATTTCTACTCCCAGTTGGTATGCGCCAAGGAAAGTGTTGGCACGGACAGGTTTGGCCGTTTGTGTCCGGTTTCGCTGTTGTTGGCTGTCCAGGGCCTGCCGCCATTGTCTTGCCCACGATTTGTGTGTTGTTGACTTGGAGAGTTTGGCGATATATTTTTCTGCGACAGGGAAGTTGTCGGTTAGCAAGGCATATTTTACCATTTGGCGCATGGAGGCAAAACCGGCTCCGTTGCGACATTGTATGCCAAATTCGTAGGACTGACGGAAACACTCATCGAATATTTCAAGGTTCTCGTAGAATTGTCGGTTGAAATTGCGACAAAAAGCGTTGCTGTTGCTGCGATACAACAAGTTCTCGGAGAAGATAATGGGATAATTGAATATATTGTCAGGCAATGTCCCCAATCCGGCTTCTGCCAGAAGGGCATACTCCAGGTAAGCCTTGTTCGTGGATAATTCCTTCTTGGGTATGGTGTTCAGAATCTGTTTCCATTCTTTCTTCTCAGCCAAAGCTGCCAATTGCCAGCCTTTTTCCTCACGGAGAAATTGCGGATTGGTGCAGATGAGATAGAAAACAGCGATGCAGGTAATCAAGATACCTCCTTGTATGCCATATCTTACTGATTTATGTAATCTGTTGACTGGCTTGACGGCCATCATGAGAAGAACGAGGTATAGGGAGGCATAAATCCATGGGTTTAGTCCCTCTATTGGACTGTAGAAGTATCGTCTGTCAAGTGGTGTGAATCCGACGAGCCGGCTCATCATTCCTACTTCGAAGTAGAGCCAGATATTACACAAGACAAAGACTATCCCGGGGATGAAGTATGATGGATGATGTCTGAGGGCTGATGTCTGAGGGCTGATGGATTCTCTTTCTTGTATGGTCCAACCTATGGCAATGGTTAGGGTGGCCATTACCATCATCGTCCATGGCATCAGGAAAAGACCTGTCGTACAGAGTACGGCGAGGTAGGCATATTTCCACCAGTTTTTTCTGATGATGAAAAACAGCCAAATCGCCAGAACCATGAAAAAGGTCTGCAGGTAGAATTCCAATTGGAACAAGGCCATGAACAGCGATGCCAGCGGTAGGGCTAAGCCCAGGGCGGGATAGGAGGAAAAAACCATCCTGCGTGGTGTGTCAGCCAGCAACAGAGCCGTCAGGGTCAGGACAGTGGCCTCTATTGTCATGCCCACGCCTTGCCAGCGGAAAAACTGTAAGAGATAGTCGCTCAGCAAGGCAGTAATGCCAGGCAGTTCTGCAATCTTCATCCTTAAGTAATCGTCGTTCCATACAAAGTAGTCGGTGGCTTCCAGCTGAGCTATCGTCTGAGGGTAAACCCAGGAGATGCACACACATGTTGTAAGGAAAAAAACAATATACAGGGCTTTGTCTGTCTTGTTCATGGTGGGTTGTTATTTCTTGGATTGAAGCATTTTTGACATCTGATCCCGGTCTGCATTTACTTTCCCTGTAATGAATTCAGGAACATTATAGGAGAAAAATCTCTGTTCGTTTTTCCAGGGATTCTTCTGAGGTAAGAGGAACGATTTGGTAAATTGTCCGTTGATGAAATGTGAGAAGTAAAGGTTTGTTGTCCTTCCTTCCAGCCTTCTGGAAGCAAAGGTCACCCATTTGCCGTTGGAACTCCAGTTGTGGTAGCTTTCAGGTGCGGTGTCAGAGTTGATGTTGTCGGGTTTGTAAATGTCTCCGTTCATCAAGTTTATAAGTATCAGGTCCGCCTCGGGGTGGTGGATGGTGAATGTGCCACAGTCAGCCACGGAAATCATCAGATATCTTCCGTCGGGTGATACCCTTGGGTGGCAGGCGCTGCCTCCTTGGGTTCTGGCATTGTAAACTGTATCCACAGGACTCCCCATTTTCCCGGTTTTCTCGTCAAAAGGTACCCTGAGTATCGAGTAGTGCATGGAATCGACCTCGTATGGCAGCAAATGGGGTTCAGCTGAACAGAAATACAGCATTCTGCCGTCGGGCGAGAATGCGGGGAATGTCTCCAGGCTTAGTGTGTCTGTGAAACGGCAGTCCTCTATTATGCTGTCCTTGTCGCTGTCGTAGATGACCAGGTCAGAGGAGAAGTCAAATACTTCAATTTTCTGTGTACAATGTGAGTAGAACGATTGGTGGACGTCATTGACGCTGAAGGCAATATACCGCCCTCCGGGATGCCAGTTGGGGTAGGTGGCGTTTTGTGAGCCCATAGCGATGTTCCGTTTAGTCATGATGCCGTCTTTCACGACAATAGTTCCTCCACCTTTGTTGCGGGCATGCAGCATGTATCTCTTCGGATCACCCTTGCAGAAATTATGACAGTTAATGCAGCCTCCCTCGTTTTCGTTGTTTGTGATGATGGGTGTCTCCTCAAACGTACTCAGGTGGCGTTGCATGATAGCCATCTTGTTCCATCCTACGTATCCCGGAGGTATAAGGCGGTAGGCCACATAATCGTCAATCTCGCTGTCATCAATGTGTATGGTGAAGTCCCTGTACCTTATTCCGTCGGGGTGCTCCTGGTTCCAGGCACTCACGCTCACATCAACATCCTTCCCTCTGCACTTGGACAGCAGTTCCTTCCATTCCGACAGAGGGATGTCAATGTAGTCGTCACCGTTTATTTCAAGTAGGGTGGTTCCCTCGCAGGAGAAAGCTACCCTCATGTCTGTGGCGTCCTTGATGCCAAAATTCAAGGGCGCTATGTTTGCAGGGACGGTAACTCCTATGTAATCAGGAAAAACCGGTGGCAGTTCTTCCACTTGGCTCTGAGGCATTTTCTTGTCGCATGCGCACCAGAATAGAAGGGTGAAACACAATATAATGAAATGTCTCATCTGTGGACTGTTTTAGTCTTTTTGATAATACTGCTGGTATAGTTGTTAAGCATTCTCCCTAATTGCTCTTCGGGCAGATTCTTCAGTTTCTGCTCAAAGGTTTTCTGTTTGTCGAACAACTTTTTTTGTTGTTTTCTCAGGGTCGTCTGGTGTGCGCTGTGTGGTGCCTGATGTGTTTTCCCGACTTTCTCCCAGCGGTCGGTATATGTCCAGTACATGCCGTCGGGATAGTTTTTGCGCAGGTCTTTGCTGTCAGAGAAATGTTTCTGTTCGGCCTCTGTCCAGTCGCTGAACCGTGTCCATCCCTTTGGCGGCTGGGTCATGCCCATATACCAGGGTACAAACAATTCGGAACAGGGCCTCCCTGGACACGTCCACATGACACAGCCTATGCTGCGGGGCATCCAGTCCCTCAGTTGGAATACTGTGGCTAAAACCGTATTGTCGTTGCATACCAATGGCTTCTCCCCGGTGTTGCTTTCAGGTTTGCCATGCAGGCTCAGGGCATCAATAATGTCTTGCATATTCAGTTTGTGGGCAGGAGTGATAGCCAACCCTATGTCATTGACATCGTAGTTGTAAGTTCCTTTGCTCAGAAAAGCCAGCACCTGTGAATGACGATTGGTGTTGGAGCTGCTCTTGAAAGTTCTTGGGGCTGCATATGCTTTCCTGAACGAAAAAACGCCGTCCTTTTCGGGGTTGTACCATCCGCGCTCAATGGCATAACTGATGATGTCTTGACTTCCCAAGAAGTTCAGCGTGTCGCTGAGGTTAATCTTGTCGATGACATAATAATTAGGTATGGTCATCACCTTGTCATCGGGAACCCGTTGTGCCACCCAGTGGCGGCCTTGCACTAAGGCTACAAGCCACCCCTCCTTGCTGTCGGCCACCACATACGAGCGGCCGCTGCTGCGGTAGCCGTATCGCTCTACGTCCCTGCCGATGATTTTCACGGCTTCGCGTGCCGAGCGGGCATATTTGGCTACGTCAAGGCGCAGACGGTGCAGAATGCCTCCGTCGGAGAAATCCTCCCTGTCCTCCCGTGAAGGACAATTGTCGGAAGCCACGCATACACCATGCTCGTTCATCAGAGCGTCTGCCACTTCCAGTCCGGGGAATTCAGCCCACAGAAATTTACTTGTACCTTTGCGTTGGCCAGCCACATAGATGTTGAGCATCTGTTCGCCCCCGTCATCTTCATTGTGTCCCATCAGTACGCTCCCGTCGGCAGTTGCCAGCTTGCCGGCAATAATGCCGAAACAATTATCTTCTTGCGCCAGTACCCTGCCACTTGTCAAAGCAAAGCAGGCTATGGTCAGCAGGATAGTCTTGCCATGTAGTGCAATCATCTTCTGAATATTATTTTGATGAATATTAAAAATACCCTTGATGGTGGGTTTCAGCTGTTGCTTGCGGATGTCCGGGTGTTATTTCTCCACGAAGTCGCTCACATAATAGATGTTTCCCGGCACGCAGGTTACAACCATGAGTTTGTTCTTAAAGACAAAAGTTCCCTCGGGTTCCTCTTTGATGCCGGCTCCGCCGATGCTGTATTCCTTCTCTATATGTCCTGTCTTAGGATTGACGATAATGAAGTTGGTGTCCTTTTGGTTGCAGCCAAAAGCCTGACAGATTTTCCCCTTGTGGAAAACAGCTCCCTGGGTAGCAATACGGAAGGGGAGACGGAATTCGCTGATACAGTTCTTGTAATCAAGGACGACATCACCATCGGAGACTTTGGGCAGGTCAAATTGGACATAGCGCAACTGGTTGCCGCCGTCGGGCTTGTTCCAGGAGTGACGGGTGTAGCCCGTTATCCAGAGCTTGTTCTGCTTGCTGTCTATGATGAGGTTGGTATAGTAGTAACTCGCCTCATCGCTGTTGGGAAGGAAGATGGTCTGCACTTTCTGCAAGCCATATTTTCCTGCTTCATGAGTGACGCGGTATGTGATGATGCGCTGGTCGCGTTCCGAACTCACGTACAGAAGAGGGAAGGGGTCTTTCTTGTCATACTTTACGCTACCGAAATTGGCATTGTTGCAATGGATGACAGGCTCGGGCTCAAGCTCTATCTGGTAGATGCGCTTCTGCTCTTTGAGATCAAAGATTTCAACGAGGGGATTGGCATTATGAAACTGGAAAAGCAGGTTCTTGTAGCAGGCGACACCTTGCCTGGCTTGCTTGGTCAGTGTAAAGGGTTCCTCGGTCATGAACGGCCGCACCTGAGCCTGCAGGGCTGACAGAGTCCCTGTCAGAAACAGGGTAAATAATAGTTTTCTCATATTGACATTAATAATTGTATGTTTGATATTACAAAATTAATCGCTTTTAATTAATTCAGGCATTTTTCTCTCGCTTAATCGTAACTTTAACTTGTTGTTTTAGTTCTTGAAGGGTCAAGCGTCGACAAGCGCCGTATTCTCATGCTCAGAAAAGCTCAAATAGATTTGGCTTTTCTCTTGTTTAATCGTAACTTTGCATGTTAAAATAGTATCCTGAAAAGTGATTTCTGTAGCTGGGTTGAAAGTTGAATTTGGGGTAAAACCACTCTTCTCCAATGTGTCGTTCGTGATAAACGACAAGGAACACGTGGCTTTGACGGGGAAGAACGGTGCCGGCAAGTCAACTCTGTTGAAGATAATGGCAAGTTTGCAGCATCCCACAGAAGGTAGTGTGAGCATGCCTGCAGGGCAGACTGTAGGCTATTTGCCCCAGACGATGAAGATGACCGATACCAGAACTGTGAAGGGAGAGGTCGAATTGGCGTTCAACAATATCAAGGATATGAAAGCCCAGCTGGAGCAGCTGAACGGCGAGCTCGCTGAGCGTACTGATTACGAAAGTGAAGAATACAGCCGCCTCATCAACCGTATTGCCGACACGACAGAGCGCCTCAATGTACTCGGAGGCCAGAACTATGAGGGTGAGATTGCCCAGACCCTGATGGGACTGGGTTTTGAACGCAAGGATTTTGACCGGCCCACTAGTGAACTGAGCGGAGGTTGGCGCATGAGGGTGGAACTGGCTAAATTGTTGTTGCAGAAACCCGACGTGCTGCTCCTGGATGAGCCCACCAACCATCTGGATATATGGTCAATAGAATGGCTTGAGAGCTTTCTCAAACAGAGCCAGAGTTCTGTTGTGGTGGTGAGCCATGACAGGGCCTTCGTGAATAACATAACGAGCAGGACGCTCGACATCGATTGCGGCAAACTTGTTGATTACAAGGTGAAGTATGATGAGTTTGTGAAACTCAGGGCTGAGCGTCGCGAGGCGCAACTGAGGGCCTACGAAAACCAGCAGAAGGAAATAGCCGACATCAAAAGCTTCATAGAACGTTTCAGATATAAGCCCACCAAGGCGATACAGGTCCAGAGTCGCATCAAGCAGCTGGAGAAGATTATACCTATTGAAGTGGATGAGGTGGACAATTCAAGCCTGTACCTGAAATTCCCGCCCTGTAGCCGTAGTGGTGACTATCCTCTGATTTGTAAAGAGGTGAGAAAGGACTATGGTGACCACATGGTGTTCAGGGATGTGACGCTAAGCATCAGGCGCGGAGAGAAAGTAGCTTTCGTAGGGAAAAATGGCGAGGGCAAATCCACATTGGTGAAATGTATTATGGGTCAGATTCCCTTTACAGGCGAACTCAAGGTGGGTCATAATGTGGAAGTAGGTTATTTCGCCCAGAACGAGGCCCAGTTGCTCGACGAGAATAAAACCGTCTTCGATACTGTGGACCTCATAGCCAAAGGAGATATACGGACCAGGATAAGGGATATCCTGGGTGCGTTTATGTTTGGAGGGGAAGCCTCCGACAAATTTGTCAAGGTGCTCTCCGGTGGAGAGAGGAGCCGGCTGGCCATGCTGCGACTGCTGTTGCAGCCAGTCAACTTCCTTATCCTTGACGAGCCGACAAATCATCTTGACATGCGTACAAAAGACGTGCTGAAAAACGCTATCCGTAATTTTGACGGCACAGCGGTTATCGTGAGCCACGACAGGGAATTTCTCGACGGACTGGTGACCAAGGTCTATGAATTTGGCGGCGGCAGAGTGAGAGAACACCTTGGAGGGATATACGATTTCCTCCGTTCCAAGAATATCGAGTCGCTCAACGAACTGGAGAAGTCAGGTGCTAAGCCCCAGAGGGAAGAGCCGGAGATGTCCGATTCGAAGCCCCAGAGCCAGAATGCACTGGATTGGCAGACCCAGAAGGAAATGCGTCGCAAGGAACAGAAACTGAGACGGCAGGTCGAAGAGTGTGAGCGGCACATGGAAGAACTGGAGGCGGCATTGCGTATCTTGGAGGATAGAATGAATACCCATGAGGAAGGCTTCGATATGACTGTCGTGGAAAAACACGCCAACCTGACGAAGCAATTGAACCAGGCCATGGATGAATGGGCTTCGGTCTCTGAAGAATTGGAAGAATTAGTAAAAACCATAAAATAGATACGATTATGAAACGATTAGAGTCATTAGACGCATTAAGAGGCTTTGACATGTTATTTATCATGGGAGGCTCGTCCTTGGTGTTGGCACTCGCTCAACTGTTTCCCGATTCTGCTGTATGGACGGCAATCGGAGAGCAGATGTCCCATGTGTCATGGGACGGATTGCGCCATCACGACACGATTTTCCCCTTGTTCCTGTTTATCGCAGGCATTTCCTTCCCCTTCTCATTGAGCAAGCAGATTGAAAACGGCAGGACCAGTCAGCAGATTTATCTCAAGATAGTCAGGCGAGGACTGATGCTGGTATTCCTGGGCTTGGTGTACAACGGCTTGATGAAGTTTCATTTTGACACCTTGCGTTTCTGTAGTGTATTGTCGCGCATAGGTCTTGGATGGATGTTTGCTGCGTTGATTTACACCTCGGTCAAGAGCAACAAGATACGCTTCTCTATAATAGGAGGCATACTGGTTGGATACTGGCTGGTGACGATACTGATACCAGCTCCCGACGGAGCCGGCGCCGATGTGTTCAGCAAGCAGGGCAACATAGCCTGCTACCTTGACAGGGTCATATTGGGCCGTCATTGCTACCGTGAGGATTATGACCCCGAAGGACTCTTCTCCACAATTCCCGCTATTGCGACGGCGTTGTTGGGAATGCTCGCCGGCGAACTGGTGAAGAAGGACAGTCTGAGCGGAAACAAGAAGACACTCTGCCTGGCACTCGCCGGTATAGTACTGGCCATAGTAGGCTGGGCATGGAATTTTATCTGCCCCATTAATAAAGCCCTGTGGTCAAGTTCCTTTGTCTGCGCCGTTGCAGGCTATTCCTTCCTGATGTTTGCGCTGTTCTATTATATCGTTGATGTCAGGGGCTGGCGCAAGTGGGCCAAATTCTTCGTGGTTATCGGATTGAACTCCATCACGATATATCTTGCACAACGCTTTTTCCCGTTCTGGGAGCCACAGCACCGCCTCCTGGACGGATTCATTGATCTCTTCCCCGAGACGCTGCATCAGGTCATGGTAGAATTGACATACATCCTGACCTGCTGGGCTTTCTTGTTATTCCTGTATAAACACAAGATTTTCTTCAAGGTATAAAACCAACACATCATGCCTCTTCGATTACCCGATAAACTCCCTGCGATAGATATTCTGGCAAATGAGAATATCTTCGTCATAGACGAGACGCGCGGACACTCCCAGCAGATACGTCCGCTCCATATAGTCATTCTCAACCTGATGCCGCTGAAGATTACCACCGAGACCGACTTGATCAGGCTGCTCTCCAATACGCCGCTTCATATTGAGATAACGTTTATGAAACTACGGAGCCATACCTCCAAGAATACCCCCATAGAACACATGCAGATGTTCTACAAGGATTTTGAATTGCTCAAGGACATCAAGTTCGACGGTATGATTATCACGGGAGCCCCGGTCGAGCAGATGGAGTTTGAGGAGGTCAACTACTGGGATGAGCTCAAGGAGATATTCTCCTGGTCGCGGACCCACGTCACATCCACCATGTATATCTGCTGGGCGGCTCAGGCGGGACTTTATTACCATTATAATATTCCGAAATACCCTTTGAGCCGCAAGATGTTCGGCATCTTTGAGCAGCATGCCGTGCGTAAGGAGGCTTACCCCATTTTCAGGGGCTTCGACGATGTGTTCTATATGCCCCATTCCCGTCACACGGAGATACACCGGGAGGATATCCTTGCCAGCCCCGATGTGACCCTTATTGCCGAGTCTCCCGACAGCGGAGTCAGTATGGTCATGGCGCGTGAGGGGCGTGAGTTCTTCATTACAGGCCACATGGAGTACAATCCAGAGACACTCGATACCGAGTACAAACGCGATCTGGGCAAGCGTGACGATGTGGACAAGCCCAGGAATTACTATATCGATGACGACCCCGCCAAGGGACCCAAGGTCACCTGGCGCGCCCATGCCAATCTGTTGTTCAATAACTGGATAAACTACTACGTTTACCAGACAACACCATACGACATTAACGAAATCAAGTGATGCATACCGTCGAACTCCTTGCTCCGGCACGCAACGTGGATTGTGGCATGCAAGCCATTCTCTGCGGAGCCGATGCCGTGTATATAGGAGCTCAGGACTATAGTGCCAGGGCTGAGGCAGCCAACTCCACCGAGGACATCAGCAAACTCACCGGGTTTGCCCATATCTATGGCGCCAAGGTGTATGTTGCCCTCAATACCATACTCTATGACAACGAACTTGATGCGGCACGAAAACTGGTAGAGAAGCTTGCCTCCGTAGGCGTGGATGCTCTGATAACCCAGGATACCGCCCTGGTGGAAATGAACCTGCCGCTTCCTCTTCATGCCAGCACCCAGATGGATAACCGCCTTCCCGAACAGGTCCGTTTCCTGCACGAGAATGGTTTCCGCCGTGCCATCCTGGCACGCGAGCTGGGCATAGAAGATATCGCCCGCATTCACCGGTCATGTCCCGGAATGGAGTTGGAAGTGTTTGTCCATGGTGCGCTGTGCGTCAGCTACAGCGGTCGTTGCTATGCCTCCCAGTATTGTTTCGGGCGTAGTGCCAACAGGGGGAGGTGTGCCCAGTTCTGCCGCATGTCCTTTGACCTGGAGGATGCCAGTCATGAGACCCTCATCGAGGACCGCCACCTCTTGTCGCTCAAGGATATGAACAGGAGCGACTTTATCGGGGAACTCATTGACGCCGGTGTGTGTTCTCTCAAGATAGAAGGCCGTCTGAAGGATGTAGATTATGTCAGGAACATCACCGCATATTATCGCCAGACCATCGACAAAGTCCTTGCCCACAAGAAAGGATATGTCCGCTCTTCCTATGGAACCAGTCATATTCCCTTCACCCCTTCACCCTTAAAGAGTTTCAACCGGGGATATACCGATTATTTCCTCCACGGCAGGTCCCGTAACATTTTCTCCTTCAATTCTCCCAAGTCATTCGGAGAACCGGTAGGGGAGGTCAAGGTTGTTTACGACAAAGCCGTCAAGGTGTCGGGTGTCGCATCCTTCAGCAATGGTGACGGACTGTGCTTTGTTGATGAAAAAGGGAAGCTGCAGGGGTTCCGGGTCAACCGTGTTGACAACAATCTCCTTTTTCCGAGTGCCATGCCCCGGGGACTATGTCCTCACATGCCACTCTATCGCAATCATGACGAAGCCTTTCTCCGTGAGTTGCGCCACAAGCCCGTTACCCGCACCCTCAGCGTTGACATCCTTCTGAAGGAAGAGCCCCAGGGGTTCTCCCTGTCTATGACCGATGAGACGGGCATGCATGCCGAGTGCCATTTTGACCATCCCAGGCAGATGGCCCGCACCTCACAGCAGGACCTCCAGCGGGAGTATCTGGCTCGGCTTGGAGGAACCGTCTTCACAGCCCGGCAGATAGATATAGCCTGTTCGGGAGACTATTTCATTCCCCTCTCAACGCTTTCCCAATGGCGCCGGCAGGTCGTCGGGGAGTTGCTGCGGAGCCACACTTCCGTCAATACATCATGTCAGGAAGCGTGCCAGGAAAAGCCCTCCCGTGAAGCAGGGCAGGAGATAGGTCCTGTTATCGACTATACCTATAATGTGTCAAATGCAATGGCACGCCGTTTCTATCAGAGCCATGGCGCCCAGCAGGTTGACTCAGCTTTTGAGCTGGCACCCCCCGAGACACCCCTTCTGATGACCTGTAAATACTGCCTGCGCCATGCCCTGGGACATTGTCCGAAGGAACATCCCCATGACGGCCAACCCCTGAGGGAACCGCTGTTCCTGAAACTCAGGAATGGCAGCCGTTTCCAGCTGAAATTCGATTGTAAGAACTGTCAAATGCTTGTCTATGCCGCCTCTTAGAATACTCCTGTTTCTTCTGCTCACCTTGTCACTTCTGGCCTGTGGTGACAAGACTGATAGTGGTACCTGTGTCAGTTACTGGGACCTTTCCCGTGAGCAGAGGGATTCTGTTGATTTTGCCCGTCTCCACCACTACAGCATCAACTACAATTTCCAGGTCACAGCCGATTCCCTCTGTCTGAGCGCCCTGCCTCCCGGAGAGTCAGAGTTGTTCGCCTCCGCGGTCCTTCCCGCCATAGTCTATAAGAAAGACCGTGTCGTCGTTGCTGCCACGATGGCCGTTTACGACTCTGTGACCCACAGACGCGAGTATTATGTCAAGGTGGCGCGCGACCAGGAGACCATGGGCTGGTTAAGTGAGCCCCTCCTGCTCCGTGGCGTTGTTCCCGTTGATCCCATATCGCAGTTCATCCACACATTCAGCAACAACTACATTTTCGGTTTCTGCGTCCTCGTTGCCCTGTCGTTGCTGTTCTGCATTTATCGTTTCAAGAAACACCAGCACATCCCCTTTGTCCATTTTCAGGACATCAATTCCATGTACCCCACGCTGCTTTGTGCCTTCACCGCCTTCATTGCCGTGATCTATGGCACCATGCGCCACTTCTTGCCCGCCGTGTGGGAGGCATGGTATTTTGACCCCACACTCAATCCCGTAGGCCAGCCGCCCATACTTGCACTGTTCCTCACATGCACATGGATTATACTCATCCTTTTCATCGCCAGTCTTGACGAAGTGTTCCGTCAGCTCAGCCTGTCCGATGCCGTAGCCTATCTGCTCGGATTAGGGTCGGTATGGTTTATCCTCTATGTCCTCTTCTCCCAGACCGTGAGGATATACATAGGCTATCCCTTGTTTATAGCCTATATATGTTTTTCCTGGCGTTGCTACAGGCGTTTCCATTTTTCCCCCTATCTGTGTGGTCGTTGCGGCAAACCCCTGCACACCCTTGGCCGTTGTCCCCATTGCGGCACCATCAACTCATAAAACGGCGAAGCCTGAGGTAAGATGTACATCTTAACCTTAACGATAACGTTAAAGGGTTTAATAGTTTAATAGTTTAAGAGTTTAAGAGTTTAATAGTTTTCCCTCGACAGGCGAGGGAAGGTAATGAGGTAATCCTTTCCGGACAATGCCGTAAACGTGCTGACGACATATTATCAGAGGCAATGGTATTAGCCCGCTGGAAGAGCAGATAGCAACAGGCTACCAGAAACGACACTGCAGCCCCTGTATATAGCATATAAAACAGAAACTCTTCTTAGCTAGGCTACTAGTAAATAAAAATCAGATTATTCTTGTCGTAACTTAAGCAAGTCAAAGTACATTAGGCGTGTGTCTAACTTGACAGGCGTATCTTTCTTCCCCATTGTATAGGCAAATTCCTGTTCTTCTGTGGGAAAAAGAGGACGGAAGTCATTCTTTTCATAGAACGAAAGTACTTGTGGATCATTGACAGCATCAACGATGACAAAACGACAACCTGTTTTATTGCTACTGGAGTAAAACCAACCCTTTACGAAATCAAGGGCTTCACTGCCGATACCCTTCCCAGCAAATTCGTTGCTTACACCAAGGCGACCAATCAGTACGCCTGGATATCTGCGAAGTGGTTTCTCATGATGGGTGAGACTTTTCATGTAGTCTTGACGACTACGAGGGAGATCGTAGATACGGATACTATCATTAGAAACAGTTAGAGCACAAACAATCTTTGATGGGTCGCTATTCAAACGAAAGCAATATGTCTTTCCCATCAAGAAAGACATATGCACCAATATTACAGCATCCCTGCCTTGCTCAGTATCTCATGAGCCATAATACAGAGAGGATGCTGATCCTTGTTCTTGTTTCCCTTAAAGTCACGCTCGGCTTCTTCAGCACGGCGAAGAAACTCGCGTGCTTCCTTGCCTTTCAGCGTGGGGATTGCCTTAATTGCTGATGCCATTGTTGTTTCTTCTAATTCCTATTCTATGTTGCAAAGATACGATATTTTTCTGAATCAGCAATGACAGGTAATTTGTTTGGTGATACCTGTTCTTTATATCCAATGGATGGTACAACCTTAGTTTTCCTCCGACAAGCTCAGGAACCAGACACAAATCTTGTAAAGACTGAAATCAATTAAAGTGTTTTTCCTGTTTTTTTCTTTATTACAATCTCTAAGCCAACACAGAAATTTGCAGGTGAGCCAAAAATTTTGGGAAAACTTGGCGGAGATTAGAAATTATTATGTAATTTTGCATGCGAAAATGCAATACTCTTGAATTTTTATGCAAGGCGGGTATAAACACAATATGAAACGTATGAAAAAACACGAAGCTTCGATGTTTCAGGTTGTGGCATGATTGGAATCAAAACTTTGGATTAATGAATATGCATTAGGCGACCTGAGAGGGTCGCCTTTTTTGATAATTTCAGAATGACTCGGACACATGGATATACAATTGTTTAAGGATATGCTCAGTATGGACTCGACATCGTCAAGGGAGGGCGCCCTGGCGCTGATGCTGGCGGAGAGGCTGAAGACTGAACACAACAAGGTGGAGCTCATGCCGGTGGGTGAGGATACCTACAACCTGATGCTGACCTGGGATGAGCCGGTGGTGATGATGTGTACCCATCTGGACACGGTTCCGCCCTATATGGCTCCTGTCTTTGAGGGCGACCGGGTGAGCGGAAGGGGTACCTGCGATGCCAAAGGGCAAATCATGGCGCTCTACGGCGCTTGTCTTGAACTGGAACGGCGGGGATGCAAGGATTTCGGCCTGCTGCTGCTGGCAAGCGAGGAGACGGGATCGGTGGGTGCCAGGTGGTTCAGCAGGACACAGAAAGGCTGCGAGTGGCTCATCGTGGGCGAGCCTACTGACTGTATGATGGCTTCGGCAGCGAAGGGGACAAAGTCCTTCCACCTGACTTTCACGGGACGTGCGTGCCATTCGGGTTATCCCCAAAACGGGAGAAGTGCCATTGACGGGTTCCTGGATTTCGCTGAGGCGCTCAGAAACCATACTTTTGACAACGACACCCTGCTGGGGGAGACGACATGGAACATAGGGAACCTGATGAGCGGAAATCCGAAGAATATCCTGAGCGACAGACTGCAGTGTGACATTTACTTCAGGACGACATTTGTGTCGGACGGCATCGTCGAGGAGTGTCTGAGGAATATCATAGTGAACGACAGGATGCTGGGGGATAGCGTGGAACTTCAGGCCTTTGGCGGTGACTGCCCGGGATATTTCGAGACGTTTGACGATATGGCATCGGGACCGGTGGCCTTTGGCAGCGATGCGCCCCACCTGAAGGATTTCCGCCACAAGATACTGTGCGGACCGGGCTCTATACTGGTGGCGCATACGCCACAGGAGTATGTCTTGCTGAGTGAAATAGAAAGAGCCACAGAACTGTATGTGAGAATGTATGACAAAATAAAGAACACATTATAAAAATAGTATTCAAATGATTGTAATGAAATTTGGCGGCACATCGGTAGGCGGCTGCGAGGAAATGGCCCGCGTCGTCTCGATTGTGCAACAGAAACTGGATCAGAGACCGGTGGTGGTGACATCGGCGATGTCGGGAATGACGGATCTTCTCTACAGGATTGCCGACAAGGCTGAACAGCATGATGAGACGGCTATGGAAGAGCTGCTCGACAAACTGCGCAACCACCATGTGGAGGTGGCTGAGCGACTGCTGGAACGGAATGTGGATGTGATGCTGCAGACTACGTCGAGAGTGAACGAGATTTGTGACGAACTGGAGGCATACACCAAGGCTATATGTGTGCTTGGCGAACTCTCGGACCGGAGCAAGGCGCTGATTATCAGTAACGGTGAACTGCTGTCATCGACCATCCTGGCAAGTGCCATGCAGGTGGCTGGTATCAAAACGGCCTGGGTGGATGCACGCAAAATGATGATAACCAACCATTACCACCTCAAGGGTGAGCCTGTGATACCGGAGATTGAACGGCGTGTGCCCCAGGTGATTGCCGAAGAGGGAAATGGGGCTGATGTGGTGCTGACCCAGGGATTCATCTCTGCCGATATGGACGGCGAACCCACGGTGCTGGGCAGGGGCGGCAGCGACTACTCGGCATCGCTTATTGCCATGGCTCTGAATGCCAGCGCCATTGAGATATGGACTGATGTTGACGGGGTGCTTACGGCTGACCCCAACAAGGTGAAGACGGCCAAACGGCTGGAGCGTATCTCGTTTGAGGAGGCTGCCGAGATGGCTCATTTCGGCGCCAAGGTGCTGCATCCGCTAACCATCGAGCCGGCCATCAAGAAGAATATTCCCATTTATGTGCTGAACTCCAGGAAACCTGGTAGCGTGGGGACGTCAATACTGGACCACAGCGATATTCCCGACGGTGCCAAGTCGATATCCTACAAGGAGAATATACTGGTAATAAATATCTTCTCAACGAAGATGATTAATGCCTCGGGTTTCCTGGGCAAGGTGTTTGATATCTTCAGCGTGAACAAAGTGTCGGTTGACCTTATCAGTACGTCGGAAGCCAACATCTCGGTGACGGTAGATGACGGTCAGGACATCGGCAAGGTACTGGAGGAACTCTCGGAGTTTGCCACCATTGAGGTGGACAAGGGAAAAGCCCAGATATCTGTTGTGGGCCAGAACCTGATCAACCAGCCTGGTGTGCTGGACAAGATTTTCGCCCCCTTGGAGGAACGTATATACATGGTGTCGCAGGGCGCCTCGTTGATAAACTTAAGTATTGTGGTTGATAAGCAGGCCATGGATGGTACAATCAAGGCTATCCACAATGCATTCTTTGAACAGGAGGGAGCCCTATGAAAGTGTTTATCAGCGGATATGGCAAGATGGGACATATCGTGGAAAAACTCCTGAGAGAGAAGGGACTGGAATGCTCTGGCGTGAGTGAGGACGTGACTTCTGCCGATGTCAGGACGGCTGCCGAGAGCGTGTGCATAGATTTCACCACTCCCCAGGCAATACGCCAGAACTATGTTTTCCTGGCAGAGCATTTCAAAGCCGTGGTGATTGGCACTACGGGCTGGGACGATATCAGGGACGAGGTGACCGGGTGTTTTGAGAAAAACAAGACGACGCTGGTGTACTCATCCAATTTCTCCATTGGCGTGAATGTCTTTTTCAGACTTGCCGAGGAGGCCGCACGGCTTCTGGGTGGCGCAGGCGGATACATGCCTTATATTGAGGAGAAGCACCATTGCCACAAACTGGACCGTCCGAGCGGAACTGCCAAGATGCTGGAGGAAATTATTGCCAGCGGGATGAAGGTGAAGCCTGATATGGCTTCGGTGAGATGCGGAGAAATCCCCGGGATACATACAGTAGGATTCGAGGGGATGAACGACAGGATAGCGCTGACCCATGAGGCTTTCTCAAGAGAGGGCTTTGCCGAGGGCGCTATAGAGGCCGCTGTGAAGGCTGACAGCCTGGCTGTGGGAGTATATAAATTCAAGGATATTATTTTCAGAACGAATTGACGCTATGGGACATTTGAAATTTTCAGGATGCGGAACAGCATTGGTAACACCGTTCAAGGATAATGGCGGTGCTGTGGATTATGATGCGATGGGCAAACTGGTGGATCGCCAGATGTCGGCGGGAATTCATTTCCTTGTCCCATTGGGTACTACGGGTGAGACGCCTTGTCTGACCAGTGTGGAAAAGATAAAACTGCTGCAGGTGACAAAGGAACATGCAACATGTCCCATTGTCGTAGGCGGCGGCACGAACTCGCTGGCACAAACCATTGAGAGCATGAGACTGCTTGAGCCTTTCGGGCTGGATGCTTTCCTTATTGTTGTGCCTTATTATAACAAACCTACCCAGAAGGGGCTGTATGAGTATTTCAAAGCTGTCTCGCAAGAGACAGACAAGGATATCATCCTGTATAATGTGCCGGGAAGAACTGGTGCCAACCTGGAGGCGGAGACGACGCTGAGACTGGCTGAGATAGATAATATCGTTGCTATCAAGGAGGCATCGGGACGCTATGGGCAGATTTCACAGGTTATACGCAACAAACCGGACAATTTCAGCGTGCTCAGCGGTAACGACGACGAGACGCTGTCGCTCATGGCAACAGGCGCCGACGGCGTTATCAGCGTGGCTTCCAACGTAGACCCTCAAAGGATGGTCCAGCTGGTTGAGGCCCTCAAGGTGGACAATATGGCAGAGGCGCGGCAGCTGCATTACCGGCTGATGCCTCTCTTCAAGAATTGTTTCGTGGAGAGCAATCCTATCCCTGCCAAGGCTGCCCTGGCACAGCTGGGATTATGTGAGAACAGCCTGCGACTGCCGCTGGTACCGGCAACTCCGGATACTGAGCAGTTGATGAAAGAAACTTTGAAGGATCTGGAACTATGACGGCAAAGACATCTTTTTATGATATCCGCAAGGGGCTGGAAGACGGCTCTGTAAGGGTGGCTGAGAAAGTGAATGGTGAATGGAGGGTCAATGCTGCCGTCAAGGAAGCCATACTGGATGGATTCCGTCTCGGCACGCTTACTGATATGTCGGAAGGACAATTCTCCTTCTTTGACAAAGATACCATCCCTGCAAGGAAGTTTGCTGCCACAGACAATATCCGTATTGTGCCTGGCGGCAGCAGTATTCGCTCGGGGGCCTATCTGGCACCGGGGGTTATCGTCATGCCTCCTTCATATGTCAATATCGGGGCCTATGTGGGCAGCGGGACGATGATTGACTCTCATGTCCTGGTGGGCTCGTGTGCGCAGATAGGCAAGAACGTCCATCTCTCGGCTGGAACGCAGATAGGTGGCGTCCTGGAACCCGTAGGGGCTTTGCCTGTCATCATAGAGGATAACGCTTTCGTGGGCGGTAATTGTGGAATATATGAGGGTACTGTGGTCCGTGAGCGTGCGGTGATAGCCACGGGTGTCATTATCAATAGCTCCACCGCTGTATTTGACGCTGTCAAGGGTGAGTTCCTGCCACGCCTGGAGAGTGGACAAACTGAGATTCCTGCCGGTGCCGTGGTCGTGGCAGGCAGCCGTCCTGTCAGACATGGAAAGGGGATGGAACAGGGAATTCATCTGTATTGTCCTGTCATCGTGAAGTATCGTGACGACAAGACGTCAACCTCAATTGAACTGGAGGACCTGTTAAGATAGCCGGACAATGGAAAACAGACATTTTGCATTCTCTGACGATGTGGGTTCGTTCTTCCGCTCGCCTGTAAGAGATATTTTCAAGAAGGTGGACCTGAACGCCATCTATTCCTTCGCAGGTGGCTATCCGTCTGCTGAGACTTTTCCTCTGTCCCAAATCAGAACGCTGGTGGATGTCGTGATGGAGAAATATGGCTCCCGGGCATTCCAGTATGGTGCCACACAGGGTGTCAACGAACTGCAGGAGGCCATTGCCAGACGTTACGGCGTGGATGCGGGTCGGGTGCAGATAACCACTTCGTCGCAACAGGGCATTGATGTGCTGACGCGGGTCATGATAAATCCCCACGATGTGATCATTACTTCCGCACCGACTTATCTGGGGGCTTTGCAGTCGTTTGCCTCTTATAGGGCTGATGTCGTGGGGGTTCCCAGACAGAGAAGCCTGAAGGCATTTGCCGACAGTTACGACGAGGCTATAACGGCTTGCCGGCAGGCAGGGAAACAGGTGAAGATGATTTACATTATCCCTGACTTCCAGAATCCGTCGGGAGAGACGCTCACCCTGGATGAGCGTCAGGCTTTGGCTGACCTGGCAGAGAAATACAACCTGCTGATTGTTGAGGATAGTCCTTACAGGAGTTTGCGCTATGAGGGTGAGCCGCTGCCTACGATATATAGCCTTATGCCCGAGAGGGTCATCCACCTGGGCTCGTTCTCCAAGATTTTCGCCCCGGGCTTCCGCCTGGGATGGATGATAGGAAACGAGGACGTGCTGGAGAAGGTCTATGTGTGCAAGCAGTCCCTGGACCTCTGCCCGCCTGTAATGGATCAGTATATCGCAACTGAGTATCTGGAGTCGGGCGCGCTGGACCAGAACCTGAAAGAAACCATTAAGCTCTATCGCCATAAAAGGGACCTGCTCGACAGTTTGCTGCATGAATATATGCCTGAGAACGTGAGATGGGAAAAACCCCAGGGGGGATTGTTCGTCTTTCTGACCCTGCCCCAGCAGACAGATACCGTGAAAATGTACGATATGGCATTGTCCCGAGAGGTGGCCTATGTGGCAGGTTCGTTTTTCTACCCGGGTGGCAATATGGGAAGAAACACCATGAGACTGAATTTCTCGTTCATAGATGCCAGCCGTATGGAGAAGGGAATCCAAATCCTCGCTGACGTGATACGGCAGAGCTGTAGTGAAAACGGTCTTTGACTGTTTTTTGTAAAAGCATCTTGCCAATAAGGTTTGAATAAAAAAAATAGTGTATCTTTGCATACAATTTGCATGCAAAGTCCCTTGGGAACTGTCTGTAAAAGGACAAAAAAGCATGCAAGGAGATGTTATGTATTCAGAGAAACAAAATAAGGCAGGAGCCGTCTCCTGTATGATATAAGGGTTTTGTGATAGTTTGCTGACGTGAAAGTATTAATTGTTACAAACCATTTTAAGCCTGAGTCATTTCGGATAAACGATGTGGCGTTTGTTCTGGCCCAGAAGGGATATGAGGTGAAAGTTCTGACGAGCATACCTGATTATCCGCAGGGTAAGTTCTATGACGGCTATTCCCTTTTCAAGAAGAGGACTGAGAAAGTGGACGGTGTGACCATTGTCCGTGTCCCTGTCATTCCCAAAGGAAACGGCAAGAAGATGCGGATGGTGCTGAATTACATGTCCACTGTGTTTTTCTTTACTTTATATGGCTTGTACCAGGCTTTGTTCGGACGTTTCGATTGTGTTTTCGTACATGACACTTCCCCGGCATTCATCATTATCCCTGCGTTGATTGTAAAGAAGATACAGAGGATTCCCATGTATCTCTGGATTCTGGATATGTGGCCGGAGAGCCTTGTTGCAGGTGGCATACACAGCAAGACTATCTACGGAATGGTTGAGAGGATGATGGGCTGTTTCTACAGGAACAGCAAGAAAATCCTGATATCTTCTTCGGGATTCCGCCGGATGCTTACTGCTAAGGGAGTGGCCGACGAAAAGGTAGTGTATCTTCCCAACTGGTGTGACGAGGCGGTGATTTCGTGCAGCCATAGTGAGATTCCTGAACTGCCCGAAGGTTTCAAAATTATGTTTGCAGGCAATTATGGCGAGGCCCAGAATCTGACGAATGTCTTCAAAGCCGCCAAAATGACCAGGGAACATAAGCATATCCAATGGCTTTTCGTGGGCGACGGCAGGAAAAAACGGTGGGCCGACCAGTTTGTGAGCGAGAATGACCTGGCTGACACCGTACACCAATACGGCAGATACCCCATTGAGACCATGTCGTCGTTCTTTGAACAGGCCGACATCATGCTGCTGCCTCTTTGCAATCAGCTCGTCTTCAACATGACCCTCCCTGCCAAGATTCAGGCGTACATGGCCATAGGCAAGCCTATCATGGGTATCATCAATGGCGAGGGTGCCGATGTCATCAGGAAGTCTGAGTGCGGGTGGTGTGTTGACGCCGATGACTACGAGGACCTCGCACGCAAGGTCATAGAAATCTCCAGCATGTCCAGGGAGGAATTGGCAAGACTCGGGGCAAATGGTCACGAGTACTATAAAAAGAATTTCACCAAGGACAGCTGCATTGGCCGCATCGAAAGAATAATTACTGATAAAGATGTCTGAGACGGCCTTGTGGGAAGAGCGGGTTTTGTAGTCTTCACATGACATTTTAATGACAGGGTCTTATTTTTGCAGGGAGACATTAGCCTGAAAGGCTAATTAATGGGGAATGAAAGCACTTAACCTGCCCAAAAATGCGTAATTTTGTATCTGGTTAAACTATATGGTACGGTTGTTTGTACCATTCATTTCTTATATCATAATGAAAGTATTAAAATTTGGAGGAACATCTGTAGGTTCCGCAGAGAGTATTTTGAGCCTGAAGAGAATCGTAGAGTCTCAAAAAGAGGATTGTATTGTAGTGGTCAGCGCACTTGGCGGCATTACCGACAAGCTCATCAAAACGTCAAAATTAGCCCTTGAGAAGGGCGGTGGATACGAGGATGAGTATCTGGAAATGCTGAAACGCCACAGGGACATGATCAATACGGTTATTACTGACGATTTGAAAAGAGAGGAGCTGAAGAAGAAAATCAACGAGTTGTTTGATGAGCTCCGCTCCATTCTATATGGTGTACACTTGATTAAGGACCTGAGTCCTAAGACCATGGCGGCTATTGTGAGCTATGGTGAGCGGCTGAGCAGTCCTATTGTGGCAGCCCTGATTGAGGGCGCCGAGTGGAAAGACTCCCGTACTTTCATTAAGACAGAATACAAGCAAGGAAAGCATTATCTGGCTGTGGACAAGACCTATGACCTGGTGAAGAAGGCTTTCAAGACGCTGCCCCACATTACGGTCTGCCCGGGTTTTATCAGCTCAGACAAAGTGTCGGGTGAGACAACTAATCTTGGCAGGGGCGGAAGTGATTACACGGCTTCCATCATCGCTGCTGCACTTGATGCAGAGGTGCTGGAGATATGGACAGACGTCAATGGATTCATGACGGCAGATCCCCGCGTGATACCTAATGCCTATACCATTGACCAGCTGAGTTATGTCGAGGCTACTGAATTGTGTAACTTTGGTGCCAAGGTCGTATATCCGCCAACGATATACCCCGTGTGTGTCAAGAATATACCTATACGTGTGCTGAATACGTTCAACCCCGAGAACAAAGGAACCATTATCAAGGCACGTATAGAGGGAGACACCAAGCCTATCAAGGGTATATCAAGCATCAATGGTACGGCTCTGATTACCGTATCGGGCCTGTCAATGGTGGGTGTGATAGGTGTCAACCGCCGCATCTTCACCGCTTTGGCTGAATCGGGCATATCGGTATTTATGGTGAGTCAGGCTTCATCGGAGAACTCCACCTCAATAGGTGTTCAGGAAACCGACCTTGAGGCGGCAATCAAGGTGCTGAACAACGAGTTTGCCAAGGAGATAGAGACAGGTGCCTTGTATCCTATGCAGGCAGAGACCGGCCTGGCTACTGTGGCCATTGTGGGAGAGAATATGAAACACACTCCCGGTATCGCAGGAAAGTTGTTCGGGGCTTTGGGCCGGAGCGGTATCAGCGTAATAGCCTGTGCACAGGGCGCATCGGAGACAAATATCTCGTTTGTGGTGAACAGCTCGCTTCTGAGAAAAACAATGAACGTGCTTCACGACTCGTTCTTCCTGTCGGAGAACAAGGAGCTGAACCTGTTTATCTGTGGCGTCGGAACGGTGGGCGGACAGTTGATAGACCAGATACACTCGCAATATGAGAAACTGATAGAGACGCGTCACCTGAAACTGAATATCGTGGGCATAGCAAACAGCCACAACGCCATTCTGAACAGGGACGGAATCAATCTGGATACCTACAAGGAAGACCTGAAGAAAGCACCGGCAAGCGATATAGACCATTTGCTGGAGGAAATCATCAAGATGAACATCTTCAATAGTGTCTTTGTAGATTGTACGGCAAGCAAGGAGGTGGCGGCAATATATCAGCCGTTGCTGGAGCATAATATCAATGTCGTTGCAGCCAACAAGATTGCTGCGTCTTCCTCCTATGACAATTACATCAGATTGAAACAAACGGCATTGGCCCGTGGCGTGAAATTCCTGTTTGAGACGAATGTGGGAGCAGGACTCCCCATCATCGGCACAATCAATGACTTGTTGAACTCGGGCGACCGCATCCTGAAAATTGAGGCCGTCGTCAGTGGTACGCTGAACTATATCTTCAATGAGATTTCCGCGGAGGTGCCTCTGTCGGAGACAATCAGGCGCGCCAAGGAGAGGGGTTACAGCGAACCCGATCCCAGAATAGACTTGAGTGGCATAGATGTCATCAGGAAACTGGTCATACTTGCCCGTGAGGCTGGTTACAAGGTTGAACAGGAGGATGTTGAGAAGCATCTGTTTATTCCTGAGGAGTACTTTGAGGGTAGTCTGGACAATTTCTGGAAGAAAATACCTTCCTATGACGAGACATTTGAGAAACAACGCAAGGAGGTTGAGAAGTCAGGTAAGCGGTGGCGTTTTGTCGCAGTTGCCGAGTCAGGTAAGACAAAAGTCTCCCTGGAAACGGTGAGCCCGCAGCACCCGTTCTATAACCTGGAAGGTTCTAACAATATCATCCTCCTCACAACCGAGCGATATAAGGATTATCCTATGATGATTAAGGGATATGGCGCAGGTGCCAGTGTTACCGCTGCAGGTGTGTTTGCCAATATCATGTCTATCGCTAATATCTGATTGGCAATGAAGCATATCATTATCCTGGGTGACGGTATGGCCGATCATCCTGTGTCAACGTTAGGCAACAAGACGGTGTTGCAGTATGCCTCTACACCTTATATGGACATGCTGGCAAGGGAAGGACGTACCGGCCGGCTTCAAACCATTCCCAAAGGCTTCCTTCCGGGCAGCGAAGTGGCAAATACGGCTATCTTGGGATATGACCTGAATGAAGTCTATGAGGGTCGTGGTCCTCTGGAGGCGGCGAGCATCGGTTACGAGATGCAACCGGAAGACATGGCCATAAGATGTAACATTGTATGTCTGGAAGACGGGAAAATCAAGAATCACCATGGCGGACATCTGACAACCAAAGAGGGCGATGTGCTGATAAAATATCTGAACGACAAACTGGGAAACGAGAACATCAGGTTTATCACGGGTATCCAGTACCGTCACTTGTTGATTATAAAGAATGGAAACAAACACCTGGTGTGTGCACCGCCTCACGATTATCCCGACAAGGCATGGCGTCCGTTGCTGGTTAAACCTGAGGAGGGATATACCTGCCAAAACGATGGCAGGATGACAGCACAGGAGACAGCCGACCTGATAAACGACCTGATATTGAAATCACAGGAACTGTTGGCAGAGCATCCGTTCAACAAAGAAAGGGCAGCTCAACATATAGACCAGGCTAATTCCATCTGGCCATGGAGTGGGGGGTATCGTCCAAACATGATGACGCTGAGCCAGTATTTCCCTGCCGTGAAGAGCGGAGCCGTTATCTCAGCAGTTGATTTGATTCGTGGCATCGGCCATTATGCGGGTTTGCGGATTATCAATGTTGAGGGTGCTACGGGTCTGGCAGACACCAATTATGAGGGTAAGGCCAAGGCGGCTGTTGACGCACTGAGAGATGACGACTTTGTGTTCCTGCATGTTGAGGCTTCTGATGAGGCGGGTCATGACGGCGATGTGCAGCTGAAACTGAAAACAGTTGAATATCTGGACCAGAGGATTGTCAAGCCTGTCTATGAGGAGGTGTCCAAATGGGAAGAGCCAGTATGTATCGCTGTCCTTCCAGACCATCCCACACCTGTGGAAATACGTACCCACATGGATGAGCCTGTGCCTTTCCTGATATGGTATCCCGGCATCGTTGCCGATGAAGTGCAGGATTACAATGAGATGAGTTGTATAAACGGCAGTTATGGCTTACTCCACTTGAATGAGTTTATTAAAGAATTAATGAAAATACAATAGGAAATGAGATATTACAGTACAAATGGAAAAGCCCCTCTGGCAACATTGCAGGAGGCTGTTACTCAAGGATTGGCAGCTGACAAGGGATTGTTCATGCCTGAGAGGATTGTTCCTCTTCCAGATGATTTTTTCAAGCAGATAGACAAACTGTCTTTTCAGGAGACTGCTCTTCAAGTTGCCAACGCTTTCTTCGGTGAGGACATACCGGAGACTGACCTGAAAGCTATTGTATATGATACGTTGCAGTTTGACTGCCCCGTAGTCAAGGTAAAGGATAATATCTACAGCCTTGAACTCTTCCATGGACCCACTTTGGCATTCAAGGATGTAGGTGCCCGCTTCATGGCCCGTATGCTGGGATATTTCAGGAAGAAGGATAACAATACAGGTCTTGTAAATGTGCTTGTGGCTACAAGCGGTGACACAGGAAGTGCCGTCGCTAACGGATTCCTGGGTGTGCCGGGAATCCATGTGTATGTGCTGTATCCCAAGGGCAAGGTCAGCAAAATACAGGAGAGCCAGTTCACGACATTGGGCAGGAACATAACCGCCGTGGAGGTTGACGGAGTATTTGACGATTGTCAGGCGCTGGTAAAGAATGCTTTCATGGACAAGGAACTGAATGAGCACATGACCCTGACATCTGCCAATAGCATCAATGTGGCCCGTTTCCTTCCTCAGGCCTTCTACTACTTCTATGCTTATGCCCAGATGAAGCGTTTGGGACTGGCTGACAATCTGGTGGTGTGTGTGCCGAGTGGTAATTTCGGAAATATCTGCTCTGCCTTGTTCGGCAAGAAGATGGGACTCCCTGTCAAGAGGTTTATCGCTGCCAATAACGCCAATGATATCTTCTATAAATTCCTGCAGACAGGTCAATATGAACCAAAGGCCAGCGTACAGACCATAGCCAATGCCATGGATGTGGGTAATCCGAGTAATTTTGCCCGTATATTTGATTTGTATGGCAAGGATCATGCCGCTATTTGTGCCGATATCGATGGAATGACATATACAGACAGTCAGATAAGGAATACTGTGGCAAGATGTTATGCCGAGAATGGCTACTTGCTGGATCCTCATGGCGCCTGCGGATACCAGGGACTTGAGGATGGCTTGAGAGAGGGTGAGACAGGTGTCTTCTGTGAGACAGCTCATCCTGCCAAGTTCAAGAATGTTGTTGAGGCAATCATCAATGACCAGGTGGAGATTCCCGCCCGACTCGGAGAATTTATGAAAGGCACCAAACAGAGTGTTCCGATGACAAAGGATTTTGCCTCATTTAAGGCTTATCTGCTAAGCGAGTAGTCTCTGATAGTTATTGCAGTGTGTCTTGCCAGGCGGCAAGGATGTATTTGTCGTCGAATTTTTCCAATATGGCAGCGTTCTTCTTTCCCATCTGGAGAGCCTTGGCGCCGTTTACCTCCATTAAGGTTATGAGGTGATTCTTTAATGAATAGTAATCGGATACATTGATGATGTATCCATTCTCCCCGTTCTTTACAATATCGGAAGTACCTCCGTCGTTTTGGGCAACGACAAGAGCGTTGAGTGAGACCCCAGCCTCAAGTATTGAGGTGGGAAGGCCTTCATATTTGGATAACAGCAAAGAGATTTTACTCTCGTTAAGGAAGTCTGCGACATTGGTTACAGAACCCTGTAAGTGTACTCGCTGCAGATGGTTTGAGACAATATATCTCTCCATGGCTCTTCGGTCAGGACCGTCCCCTAAAATATAGAAGTTCCAATCCGGGTATTTGTCGCTCACATCTTTCCAAAGTCGCAGCATGAGCATAGGCCGTTTCTCTATGCTTAATCGTCCGGCATAGACTATGTTGTTTTTCTTTTCTCCATCGGGTAAGTCGTATCCCGAAATCCCGACAGGGTTGTAGATGTATTTGATTTTCTCCGTATCAGTAGGCAGTCCCAGGATATCGCAGAGCTCCTGATGTGCCTGCTGGCTGACGCATATCATGCCACAGGAAGAAACAATCCGACGGAATAGTTTGAGATGTAGGGGCTTCCAGTAGAGAGCCATTTTGAGATATTGGACTATCCTTCTGGGTGATTGTACATATTTATACCAGTCATAGTATTTCCTTATCCAATAATAAGGTGAGTTGTGAAGGACGGGGTAAACCTGACATCCGTTCTGCCTGATGCTGTTGATGATGGGATAAAGAAATTTCAGGTTTTCAACTTGTACAATGACATTGCCAATCTCATATCTGTTCAAGATGTCAAGTATTTGGCTTTCCAGAGGTTTCTTCTCTTCTGCCACCTCCACCTTAACAGGATAATCGAATTGAATTTCCTTACTGTCATGAAGCGAGATGACACACTTAATGGGCCAGCCCTTATCATGCATCAATTCAGCCAGGTTGCGTGTCACTTTCTGTACACCTCCGAGCAGGGAATAATCGTAAACAAGAATGGCGATATTGTTCATCAAGAAATGAGTAAGGTGTTGATATGATTGACGTACTTATCCTTAATTCGTATAAAATGGGGTATTCTGGTTAGGTATCGCAGGAGAATCAGGGGAGCTCTGCGTTTGTTGTTCCACATCAGAAACATCAGCCCAATGAGAATATTGACGTTCCACTCAGGATGGTGGATGTAGTCGTTAAATGCGTTTACCTTGTACCACCCTTCGATAAGGAACATCAGTTTCCCTGTGTCACGGTAGCCGAAGGATAAACTTTTATCATGAATATAGTAATTGTATATCGCTTGTTCCGCGATGGCGTATTTTCTTGACATGAAACCTGTCTCAATGGAGAATTGTATGTCATTTCCTATGGGAGTGGTCTCAAAGCGAATGTCATTGCGTACAATGAGATTTCGGGAGACCATTTTGTTCCAAGGTACGTGGAAACGATATTTGAGATAGGTGTCATCGTGTTGTCTCGTTTTTTCGCTGACATCTTCCCAATGCTTTTTCTCCTCAGTTTTCATCAAGTCTCCATTCTCCAGATTGAAATTGAAGAAAACTACGTCATAGGTTGTATCTTTATACCTGTCGAGTATATCAATGAACCCCGGACTGTAGAAATCATCGGCGTCGGCAAATAAAAACCACTGTCCAACAGCTTTGCTCATTCCGATATTCCGGGCATGACCCGCACCATGGGATTGTTCTGGGGTAAGATAGATAATCTCCGCATCCTGTCTACTGAGTTGTGGAAGTTTATCAATGTCGCTGTTGTCGTCAACGATGATGATCTGGATGTCATCACGCTGCGGAATACTGCTGACACAGCGTGTGAGCAAGTCGGGGCAGTTCTTGTGAGGAATGACAAAACTGTAGGTAATCTGGCTCATCGCGTACGGGTCTTTATGAATGATAATTTGGAAATAATTCGCATGACATACTCCCAGTTAATGTATAGAAAGAATAGCGAGGTGAGAATCAGATTGAAAGTTGCCCATGGGACACACGTTGCCACGTAGCAGGAGATAAGCATGTAGAGATAGAATACAATATGCAGCAATACTTGCCTTTCTATTCTGAAACGGAATGTGTTGGTCAGATAATAGTATCGGATGAGGCAGATGGACATGTTTGCTATAAGAGAGGAAATGGCAGCGGCAAACAGATCGAAGAGCTTGATGAACACTAAATTCAAAACAATATTGATGATGGCGCCTGCCAATGTGGAAAGACCATTCTCCTTTGTCCTCTTAAGGCTAGTCTGAATGCCTCCGAAATACTGGATGAGAGAATTAAATAAGATGGCGGTTATGAGGATGGGACTATAGAGGTATCCGCTGTGATAACGGGCATCAAAGATATACTCAAACAGGAAGTAGTTGAGGGCCAGAATGCCGCAACAGAAGGAAATGATGGTTGAAATAGTAGAATTGAGAATCTGGTTGAAATAGCTTTCCCTCTCATCTGAGTGAATTGCGCTAACAGCAGTTTCCTGCCAGGAGATATTAAAAGAGGAGAACAGAAAGGCGAAGAAACTGGGTATCTTGTAGGCAAGGGCATAGATGCCATTGCTCGCAGTGCCGAGGAAAAAATTGATGATAATCCTGTCGGATATATTGATAACCCACCAGGAGACATTGTTGGGAATGAGTGGCAGGGAATAGTGCAACATCTGAGCTAAGGCGGGTCTGTCCACGAGACCCATACGGATGTAACTGGGATATTTCGTCAGCAGGATAATCAACAGGCATCCTGCAGCCAAACCACAGGTATAACCGTAAATGATGCCCTTGAGTCCGAGTTGTTGCACAAGGACAAACAGGGTGACAGATACAGCGATGACAATGGTATTGACGACACTGGTGATGGAAAAGAGTGTCAGCTTTTTGATGGCACGCAGAAAACTCAGGAGGTGGGTGTTGAGAATCCCCACTATCAGAAACAATATGAATGGCAGTCCCATTGACCATTCAGACATGATGCTATAGTAACCGATGGCGAGTACGATGATGCCCAATAGGAGAAGGTTGATCAAAAGCCCGGCAGAAATATACTTGGACTGTTCGTCCTTGTTGGTCTCGTCAATAGCGAACCGGAATATGGCTTCGCCGCTGGATAGGGAAATAATAGGAATCAGCAGGGCTATATATGTACAGTATAGATCAAAGGTGCCATAGTCTTCGGTTGACAGCCAGGAACTGAACAGGGGTATCATCAGCAAATTGATACCCTTGGTCAGAATGTTGCCGATGGACAGATATATGGTGTTCTTTGCTAATGATGTTTTCATTTGCTAAAAGTAGGGCGCAGGTTTTATTACTGTTTAGAGCATTACTTATATAGTGTTATTCGAGAACTGGGTGTTTCTTTATTGGCAAAAATAAAACATTTTTACGGTAAGACAAAATGTTCTGGGAAAAACAATGAGAGAATGCTTCTTAGAGAAGGAGCATTCTCTCATAATTCACAGAATAATAGCTGTGATTATTTGGTACGCTTGATATATCCGATAATATCGCCGCGCTTCACGGTCTGGCCCTGACGGACGGTGAGGTCCACAATCTTGCCGCCCAGGTTGGCAGGTACGGAAACAAGACGGCCGTTGGTGGTCTCGATGACACAGAACTGGTCGCCTTCCTCGTATGCCTTGCCGATGTATGGTTCCAGTGCAGGACGTGCCTCGTCGGCGGTGCCGATTTCCCAGAGCACCTTGCCCGTCTCGGGAGCTGTGATGGCATCGGCCTCGGCATGCTTGTACTCGGCTATCTGCTCGGCAGACATACCTTGTGTCGCAGCCAGCTTGGCATCCTTGGCTTTCTGGAGATCTGCCTCAAAGTTCTTCTTAGCCTGACCGCTCTTGAAGTTGCGGTACTGCTCGGGATGCATGGCAAGCTCGAAGAGTTCCTCATCGTCTTGTCCGTATTCCCAGCCGTTCTCGTCCATCTCCTTTCTAAAGTCGTCAAGAGCATTGGGATAGAGTGTGTGAGGATCTATATCGGTGAATTCCTTGCCTTTTTCCTTGGCCAGTTTCTTGATTTCGGGAGCGATTTTTCCTGGAACTTTTCCGCTCTTGCCCAGAATCATTCCCCACATGGCATCGTCCATCATGACAAAGCGGCCCTTGCCCTGGGCAATTGTCAGAAGGTTCATGAGGGCAATGTTCTTGACATATTGGGAGAATGGTGTAACCAATGGGGGATAGCCTACCATCGGCCATACATATTCCACTTCGTTGAAGAGGGCTACCAGCATGTCGTCGGTTGTCAGTTCCGGCTCACCGTTTTTCTTGCGGATGTTGTTGATGGCACCCTGAATGCCGCCGAGGTCAGCCATCATGGAACCCATCATGCCACCAGGCAGGCCACAGCCAAGCAGGAGCGAGGTCATGTGCTTGTTGGCAGGGTTGATGAAGTAGCCCAGCCATTCATCGATGAATTCCTGTGTCATGCTTCGGGCCTTCATATAGGCGCTCATGTTAATCTCAGGGACATCAAAGCCTTCGTTCTTCAGCATGCTCTGCACAGAAATGATGTCGGGATGAACCTTACCCCAGCTCAATGGTTCTATGGCTGTGTCGATGATGTCTGCGCCATTGTTGCAGACTTCAAGGATAGAAGCCATGGACAGTCCCGGGCCGGAGTGACCGTGATATTGGATGATAACCTCGGGATGTTTTTTCTTTATCATGCCGGTCAGCTTGCCGAGCAATGCCGGCTGTCCGATGCCAGCCATGTCCTTTAGGCAGATTTCAGGCGCGCCGGCCTCGATAAGCTGGTCGGCTATCTTGCTGTAGTACTCTGCGGTGTGGATAGGGGAATTGGTGATACATAAAGTGGCCTGAGGTATCATGCCGCCTTCCTTGGCGTACCTGATGCTCGGAATGATATTGCGCACATCATTCAAGCCGCAGAATATGCGGGTAATGTTTGTGCCTTGTTTTGCCTTGACTTTGTACATGAGCTGGCGCACATCGTCGGGTACCGGATACATGCGCAGGGCGTTCAGTCCGCGGTCAAGCATGTGGGTCTGGATACCTGCCTCGTTGAACGGTTTGCAGAATGCGCGTACGGCTTCGTTGGGGTTCTCGCCGGCAAGGAGATTTACCTGCTCAAAGGCTCCACCGTTGGTCTCTACTCGCACAAAACACCCCATCTCAATAATCACGGGAGCTATGCGTGCCAACTGGTCTTTGCGAGGCTGGAACTTACCGGAACTCTGGAACATGTCACGGTAAACCAGACTGAATTGTATTTTCTTCTTTGTTGCTTTCATTTCTTTTGTCTTAAATGCAAAACCTATAATGTCTTATGAGACGCAAAGATACGAAATAATGACGAATAAATGTTCGTTTATGAGATTTATAGTTGATAGTCTGTGCCGACAGGCAATGCTGGACCCAGACCTAAAAGGCTCAGTTGGCATAGTTGGCTCATTGGGCCCATTGGCTCTTTTTAAAATATGTATACATTTTAAATATATATTCCCGTGTGTCCGGCAAGCAGGTCGTGAGATGATTCCTGCCATCGTGGATGTATATCCTGCCTTTCTCGGGCCGGGAGTGAGGCGGGTTTATATAAGAGACCCATACAGAATAGCGTTGGAAAACAACTGGGCAGAACCGTAGAAATATGAACGGAAGCAGATACTCACATTAAAGTAAATAATCCTGCCTTTTCCTTTCGTGGCAGTTAGTACGGCTGGCGTTCCGGCTATATTTTCCTTGTAGGCCTGTGCGAAATACCCCGAAAGTGGCTGCTTAGCGAAGGTGTAGATGGCATCGCTGTTTTCCTTGAAGGTGGTTGTGCTCATCTTGAAGACGGGTATCTCTGCCGTCGGAATACCCCAGCTCAGCGGAAAGTTGTGGCTCAGGTTCATCTGGAGAATGCCGCCGGGGAATCCTCCTTTGGTGGCTTGTTTGTCGGGGTGTCCTTTAAGATGTTTCTCTGTGAGACTTTCCATTCCCATCCTCTTGAGCATATGATGGGCATTGTTGGCACAAATCAGTATGCCACCATTTTCTACCCATTTTTGCAGTTTATCCATGTTCTTGTCGCTTTCGGGCAGACTGCTCGCCATGATAATGGTATTGTATGTGGTGAGGTCTATGTCTTCCAGTTGTTTTGAGTCGATAAGTGAAGGCTCCATCTGGAAGCGGTAGTCAGTAAGGAACCAGTATGTGCCTGTAGTTGCGGACAGATGGTTGTTTACAGTTATGATGGCAATACGGGGTTGCCTTAGAGGCAGATAACGGGTTGTGTCGATTATGCCGTCAAAGGCCTTGACATCTACACCTGTGCGTTCGGCCTCTTTTTTTATGATGTCCTCAGAAACCTCTGCATAGACTGTTCCCTGATTCACCCTGAGAATAGCTCCTTGTCGCTGGAGGGCAAAAACCAGGGCTGGCGCATAGAACTCCTTGGTTTCAAACAGATATTTTCCTGTCCCGGTATTCCCTGTCAGGGAGCCTTTGGGGAAACTGAAATCGGTGACCTCCTGGAGGATGAGTTTCTTGTTGTTGATGGTTTCATATTTCAGATTGTATGCCATAGGTATTGTCCAGGCACTGATGTCATAGAAGATGCTGTCGCTGAAATTGGATTTGTTGGCATCCATGATACTGTGAACCAGGGCCGGGTTGTTGCCCTTGAACGGAATGAAGAAATGTTGTCCCTGTCTCATTTCTTTTTTGCTTAACCCTCCTGCAATCTGATAGACTTTGATATGGTGCTGGTGGAGCATATTCAGGAAATGCCATGTTATGGCTCTTGAGTGGCTGGCAGAAAACATGATGCCTTCGTTGGTGTCTTGCCGCAGCTGGGCCTGATAGAAATCCAGCATGTATTTCTGGAACAGTTCTTTTTCTTTCCAGGCCGCATAGATGATTGAAAACTGTGCTGATGACTGGTTGCGGATGGTAAAGGGGAATGTGAGAATGCCGTCGGTGGTCTGGCGATAATGCCCGCGGGACGAAGCCTGCTCACATAGCAGGCAGACAGATCCCTGGACATCTCCGTATGCAGCTCCCTTGCCGATATAGAAATCATCATACCCGCGTCCGGTAAAATATTTGGATCCAAGACGGTCAAAATCTTTCTGAATATATTTGGCAATAACTCCTGTCATTTTCTGATTATCCTGAGGCAACTGGTCGGATACACGTTTGGGGTCACCGGGGGAGAAGAAAAAACTGCTGTTTGCACCCATCTCGTGATGGTCGCTCATGACATTGGGGAGCCATTCATGGAAGACTTCGACCCCGAATCTGGGCTCAGGATGTTCCAGGAAAAGCCAGTCGCGGTTGAGGTCATGCCAGTAATGGTTATAACGGCTGCCGGGACCAGCTTCATGGAATTCCCTTGACTGGCTGTCGGCGGTGTTGCTCAGATTGCGGTTGGAATTGACCCATGAGGCAAAACGATTGATGCCGTCGGGATTATAGCCGGGAATCAGCAGGATGACACTTTCTTTCAGCATTTTTTCTATGTCTTTGCCTTGTGCAGCTGCAAGAAAGTAGGCTACGACGATGGCACCCTGAACGCCGGACGGCTCATTTCCGTGGATAGAACTGCCCACACATGTCACAACCGGGCCAGCCACGTTTTCTCCATGTATCACCTTGAGATGATTCTTGCGTATTTGTTCCAGATTCTGCTGGTTTTCTGGAGAGGTGATGGTTAGGCAGAAGAGGGGACGGTTCTCGTAGGTATGACCATAGGTCTTGATGGAGAAGCGGTCGGACTGTTCCGAGAGCAGGTGCATATATCCTGTCACCTGACTCCAGTCAACATGCTGACTGCCCAGGGGGAAACCCAGGTATAGCTCAGGGGTCGTGATATCAGGATTCAGCGTGTACTGCCATTCTACAGGCATGTAATAGTCTAAATCAACTTTATAACTGCTGGGTTTAGGCTGTGCTCCAACTTGACAGATAAACACGATGCTCAGCCACAGTATCAGATTCCTTTTTATGTGATTCAATACATTCATGATATGTTATTGTTTTGATTATAACAATGCAAAGATAAAAAAGTTCGGGTGTTTAATTGGCTTGCAAGCTCAAGAAGTTTAGGCCAATAATAACAATAGGGGAGAAAGCCGTAATGGCATTCCCCCCTGATTGTATATTAATCTGTTAAAGAACGGTTCAGACAGACCAGTCTTCTCTGGTCTTTCTTACATAGCTCTTGTAACGTTTCTGAGCGGCTGCCTTAGTGGCATCGTAAAGTTCCTGGGCCTGTTCCGGCAGGGCTTTCCTCAATGAGAGGAAACGTACTTCTCCGTCGAGATAATCCTGGAACTTATCCCACTGTGGCTCTTTGGAATCCAGTGTGAACGGATTCTTTCCTTCGTCGGCAAGGGTGGGGTTGTAACGCCACAAGTGCCAGTATCCGCATTCTACGGCTTTGCCTTCTTCTGCCTGACTCTTACCCATTCCGCCCTTTGCCTTCAGACCATGGTTGATACATGGGGCATAGGCGATGATGAGTGACGGACCTGGATAGGCTTCAGCCTCACGAATGGCTTTAAGACATTGTGCCTGGTCTGCACCCATAGCAACTTGTGCCACGTAAACATAGCCGTATGTTGCCTGCATCAGACCAAGATCTTTCTTTGTCACGCGCTTGCCACTTGCTGCAAACTGGGCGATGGCACCTATAGGAGTGGCCTTTGATGCCTGACCGCCGGTGTTGGAATATACCTCGGTGTCAAGGACGAGGATATTGATATCCTCACCTGATGCCAATACATGATCCAGACCACCATAGCCGATATCATAAGAGGCACCGTCACCGCCAATAATCCATTGGCTGCGTTTGACGAGGTAATGGTCGAGTTGTTGCAGCTGCTTGCAGTCGGGACAACCAGCTTTTGCGCCGCCGGCGATGAACTCACGCAACTTGGGAGCTATCTCACGGGTCTTTTCAAAGTTGTCCTTATTGGCAATCCATTCTTCTGCCAGTTCCTTGAAGCCGGCAGGACACTCAGTATGGGACGTAGCTTCTTTCAGCAGGGCGGCGATGCGGCTCTTCATTTTTTTGTTGGCCAATACCATGCCGAGGCCGAATTCGCAGAAATCCTCAAACAGGGAGTTGCCCCATGCGGGTCCCTGACCCTTCTCGTTGGTTGTATAAGGGGTAGATGGGATGGAACCGGAATAAATGGAGGAACAGCCTGTTGCATTCGCAACCATCTGGTGGTCACCGAAGAGCTGGCTCACAAGTTTGACATAAGGTGTCTCACCACATCCTGAGCATGCCCCACTGAACTCGAATAGCGGTGTGGCAAACTGGCTGACGCGTGGGTTGGCAGTTACGTCAATGAGGTGTTGCTTAGAGGTGACATTCTTGATGCAGTAATCCCAGTTCTGGTCTTCGGCTTCCTGTCCCTCAAACGGAACCATCTCAAGAGCCTTGACCGTTTCGCCATTGACCTTCTTGCCAAGACAGACATCGACACAGTTTCCGCAGCCCAGACAGTCCATGACATCAACCTGAATGCGGAACTGCATGTCTTTGAACTGTGCCGGAGCTTTTATCTCAAGAGTCTCAGCATTGAAACGTGATTTCTCTTTTTCATCCATAACAAACGGACGGATGGCTGCATGAGGGCAGACAAAAGCGCATCGGTTACACTGGGAACAATTCTGGGCATTCCATACGGGAACGAATGTGGCTACGCCACGTTTCTCATAAGCCGCAGTTCCTTGTTTCCATGAACCGTCTTCAATTCCCTGATATGCACTGACAGGGAGAAGATCGCCGTTCTGGGCATTGATAGGACGTACCAGATTGGTGATGTAGTCAGGCTCGTCGCGCTTAATTGCCTCGTCATCGGCAAGATTTGCCCATGTGGGGTCAATGGCAAGTTTCTTGTATTCGTTTCCACGGTCTACGGCTTGATAGTTCTTGTCAACAACATCCTGTCCTTTCTTGCTGTATGACTTGACAATGAATTTCTTCATTTGCTCAACAGCAAGGTCAACGGGTATGACTTCTGTAATACGGAAGAATGCACTTTGGAGAATGGTGTTGGTGCGGTTGCCCAGACCTATTTCCTGTGCAATCTTGGTAGCGTTGATGTAATAGACGGTAATATTGTGTTTGGCAAAATATTTCTTGACGTTATTGGGCAGGTTCCCTACCAGTTCATCGCCTTCCCAGATAGTGTTCAGTAGGAATGTGCCGCCGTCGCGTAAACCGCGCAGGACATCATACATTCTTAAATATGCCTGTACATGGCAAGCCACGAAATTGGGTGTCTTGATCTGATATGTGGAACGGATTGGAGTGTCACCGAAACGGAGGTGTGAACAGGTAAATCCGCCAGACTTCTTGGAGTCGTAGGAGAAATAAGCCTGACAATACTTGTCGGTATTCTCTCCGATAATTTTCACCGAGTTCTTGTTGGCGCCAACTGTGCCGTCTGCACCAAGACCAAAGAACTTGGCCTCAAAAATACCTTCACCACCTAGGGCCATCTCTTCTTTTAAAGGAAGGGAAGTGAAAGTCACATCGTCAACGATGCCCAGAGTGAAGTGATCCTTAGGCTGAGGCAACTTGAGATTATCAAATACGGAGATAATCATTGTAGGTGTTGTGTCGCTGGAAGCTAAACCATAGCGGCCGCCAACGATGGCAGGAGCATTCTCAATGCCATAGAGGGCTTCCTTGACATCCAGATACAGAGGCTCAGCATTGGCACCGGGCTCTTTCGTGCGGTCCAACACGGCAATGTTCTTAACCGTCTTTGGAATAGCCTGAAGGAGGTGCTTGGCGGAGAACGGACGATAGAGGTGCACGCTTATCATACCGACTTTCTCGCCTTTCCCGACAAGATAGTCGATAGCTTCTCGGGCAGCTTCTGTAGCTGAACCCATCAGAATGATGATGCGGTCAGCATCGGCAGCACCATAGTATGAGAATAGTTTGTACTCGCGTCCGCAAATTTTGGATACTTCGGCCATGTATTTCTCTACGATGTCAGGGATAGCGTCATAGTATTTATTGCAACTTTCCCTGTGAGCGAAGAATGTCTCAGGATTCTCTGCCATGCCGCGGGCTTCCGGATGTTCAGGTGTCAATGCACGGGAACGGAAGTCAGCGAGTGCTTTTTGGTTAAGGAGAGGACGTAACTCCTCTTTGTCCATAACTTCAATTTTCTGATACTCGTGGGAGGTGCGGAAACCGTCGAAGAAATTGATGAAAGGAACACGTCCCTCAATTGTGGCAAGGTGAGCCACAGCGCTGAGGTCCATAACTTCCTGGACGCTGCCCTCACAGAGCATGGCGAAACCAGTCTGGCGGCATGCCATCACATCACTGTGGTCTCCGAAGATGGAGAGGGAGTGGGTTGCTACGGTACGGGCACTGACATGGAAAACACTTGGAAGAAGTTCTCCTGCTATTTTGTACATGTTGGGAATCATGAGCAATAATCCCTGTGAGGCCGTGAATGTTGTGGTTAATGCACCGGCATGCAATGAACCGTGAAGAGCACCAGCAGCTCCACCTTCACTTTGCATCTCTTGAACAGACACAGTATCCCCAAAAAGGTTTTTCCGCCCTTTGGATGCCCAGTCGTCAACATGTTCCGCCATAGGCGAGGAGGGAGTAATAGGGTATATGGCAGCAACCTCTGTAAACATATAGGCTATGTGTGCAGCGGCTTCATTGCCATCGCAGGTTAAAAATTTTTTTTCTTTAGCCATTTTTGATGATGTATTTAAATTTTAATAATGATTTCAGTATTCTAATAGAGGAAACCGAATAGCCAGAGTGGTATTTCTTCGTTGTGGCTGACCTCCCAGTTGTATCTGGCATAGAAAAGGTCTTGCTCTTTGCGTTTCTTGTCGGTCTTGTTGCAAACGCAAATTTTCCTGTTATCAACATAGAAGATTCCGGCTTTCTTTGTTGCCTCAACGGTATGGTGACGCCATACGCTGTTAATGAAGAAGGTCTCCATTATCTCCTGCTCTGAGGGAGTGTCGTTCAATACGCCATAAAGCAGGTTGGTGTTGTGAAGGAGTATCCTTGCCGGTTTTTTAGGACCTGTTGTGCCGGCCTTGAAAACTTGATGGATAAGACGTGCCTCCTCCAGATTATTCATGTAGTTCATGACTGTAGCACGGGATGTCCGGATTTCTTTTGCAAGATTGCTCACGTTGGGCGTATTCTGCTGATTAATTGCTAGCAAGTAGAGCAGTTGCTTTAACCGTGAGAGGTATTTGACATCGATCTGCTTGATAAACAACACGTCGATTTCAAGCATGGCATTCAGGTTTTTGAGGAGATGCTCGGTAAAATTTAGGTTCTCTTTGTAGAAAGGATAGTACCCGTGATGCAAATAGTTTTGGAGATACAGCCAAGGGCGTACTTTCATCAGGATGTTCCTCTGGGTTTGTTCCGTTTTGAACATGATGTCCTCCATTGTCACCCTCGGAATGTTCTCATGGGTCTGGAGATTGATATACTCACGCAGGGAAAAGCCATGCAGGATATAACTCTTGCTCAGTTTATTGATTTCGTGGTTTTCCGAGAAGGGTTTCTCTACGGTTGTAGTGGAATAGATGATATGAAGTTGCGGATAGGTGTGATAACACTCACAAAGCATGTCTCTCCAGCCGTTCTGCTTGTATATCTGGTCAATGACAAGCACCTTGCCACCACGCTTGACAAACTCACCGGCAAATTTTACAAGGCTGCATCCCTGAAAATAAAAACTTGACATGTTGATGTAAAGACATCTCTCGAGCTGCGGGTTGAAATTGAGCTTGATATATTGAAGCAGGAATGTTGTCTTGCCTACACCGCGAGGACCTTTTATTCCAATGAGACGATGACTCCAATCAATCTCGTTCATTAAAGAGCGAGGCATTGACGCATCCGTGTGCTCAATGAGGTATGCGTGCCTATGAAAGAAATTGTCCATAATTTTATATTTAAGTCACAAAGATAAAAAAAAATTGCATATTCTGTTATGTCAAAAGCCTAAAAAGGCGGAAAAAAAATATCTTTGCATTGTGAAAGCATTCTATTTCAATTATTCCCACGATGTGCAAATGTCCTCTGGCAGTATCCTGCGCAATCTCTCCCAAAATGTGTCTTCGCTGGAATATGCTTTGCAGCCTTTGGCGGTATATGCCGCCTCCCCGGATGATGTCGTCGTTGTCCACCCCAATATGATAGATACGTGTAGGGAGTTTTATCAGGACGACTGTTTCGACGGCATACGTTTTGCCTCCTTGTCATCTTCTTTGGAAATGCCGGTTGAGCCCTGGGGATGGGATGTGGCTGTTATCCGTCAGTTGGAAAACAGCGGCATACCTGGCAGGTTCATGTGTTCGAAGGGTCAGGCGGATGTTATCAGGGCATTGTCCTCAAGAGAAAGCGCCTGTGTCTGTTTGCGTGAGGTAAGAAACAGACTTCCCGGGTTACCTCTCTGTGGTACGTCCGAGTTTTGCAATACCAGGGAGGAGTTATATGATAAATTGTTTTTTCCTGTCGTGCTGAAATCCCCTTGGTCAAGTAGCGGACGTGGCGTGAGAGTAGCTCTTGAACAGTTGGATGACAGGCTGGCCACATGGATTGACCGTGTGTTCCAAACTCAGGGCGCATTGGAAATAGAACCTTATTATAAGAGAATTGCCGACTGGGCGATGGAATTTTATGCCGATGAAAAGGGTGAGGTGACTTATACGGGCCTTTCCCGTTTTTATACCATGCCCACGTTTGGCTACATGGGTAATATAGTGGCCTTGGAAGACCATTTGTTGAGAGAATGGTGCCGGTATATGCCTTCAGCTGTTTTTTATGAGGTAAGAGACTGTTTGACAGAAGTGCTGCCGGCAATGATGAAAGGGAAATACACAGGGCCGCTGGGTGTTGACATGATGTTCTGTGAGGGTGATGAAGGCCAGGTGTTGCTTCATCCTTGTGTTGAGATTAACCTGAGGCGGACAATGGGACAGATTGCCCAGTGCATAGCGGTGAAGATGCCTTGGGCGTGTCCGTCAAAATTCGAGATAAACTATATCAGTACCCCCGAGAAGGCCAGGCAACTGCTCGCTGAGAGGGATAATGGAGATTGTCGTCTGCTAACCCCGTTGACAGAGAAAACCCGTTTTGCAGCTTGTCTCAGAAATGCTTGCAAATGAACTGTCTCCAGCTTCTTTCAGGTAAGGGAAAAGCTTCCTCAAGGGTGAAGACAGAGGACTCAGGGTTTGTCGAATCTGCCGAGCAGGTGGTATCTGCCTTTTTTCTTTAGGGCATAGATAGTGTATTTCCCTGTAGGAAGATGGGACAGGTCCAAAGTCCTGGTGTAAGGAGATGTCATAACGGTCCTTTGGGTGACGTCGTTGACAAGAATGAATTGAGCATCGCTTTCAGGTAGCAGCAGCCGGCCATCTGCGGAAAGTTCCAGCTGACCACCTGTGACAGAAGGTTCTCTGGCAGATTGGGTCGTGGTTGTGTTGATGTATGCCGGTTCGCTCTCAACCCCATAGCGGTTGATGGCCGTTATGGCATAACAGGGAAGCAGGTTGGGGGAGATGTCCAGTTTGATGCTGTAGGTGGTGGCCTTCTGCCATGTACTCATCAGACAGGTTCCGTTATCTGTGTCAATAGGAGTGTCATAACTCGAATATATGTTATACCTTATAGAGTTAGTGTCGGACGATGCTACTGTGTCCCATGTAAGGATGTAGCCGCTCTTGTCCCTGATGAGGCGAAGGTTCTGAGGCTGCCTGGGCTGTGCAGGGCTCTGCCATGTCATGGCAGGAGTCAATGCGGGAGTCTTGTAGAAATCATGCTGAAGAAAATTGTACACTCCTTTTTGATTGTTTGTTATGTATTGGGAGCGGAAATACGCTTGGCCGCCAGATTGTATTGAGCGCGAGAAACGAACTTCCTTCTCAATGACGCCAAGGTCCCAGTTTCCTTCTCTGCTGTCCAGTTTGTAGGCTGCCAGGCCGTTGACCACAGGACGTTCGTTGGAACACTCTTTCCAGTCCAAGGCAAACGGGTAGAAGTTGTTTCCTGCCTGAAAATACATCATTGGAACCAGCATATCCATGATGCCGTTTTGCAGCCACATCCCGGCATCTTGAAAGACGGTCCTGTAGGCGTTCCATCCCCTTGATGACTGTCTTGGAAGGTCGTCGCGTTTCCCTACGGGTGAGCAGCTCAGCCAGACCCATGGCTTGACAGACTTTATTGCATCGTGGATAGTCTCCACAATATGTGTTACATTTCTCCGTCTCCACTCGTCTCGTCTCAGTTTGTTGCCATATTTCCTGTAGGTATGTTCGTCATTGAAGTGAATGGAATGTTCGGGGTATCTGATATAATCCAGATGTATGCCGTCGACATCATAGTTGTGAATAATTTCTTTGCAGATATCAGACAGATAGTCAGCTGTGCCTGGCATACCGGGGTTGAGCATCCAGAAGTCTTTTGTCTTGATACACAGTGACGGTACCCTTTTCTGCATGGCATATTTACCCAGTGCATTCGCTGTCTTGAAGTTGTGTCCGGGGAAGGCGACTACCCATGCGTGAAGTTGCAAACCTCGTTTGTGGCATTCTTCAATGGCAAATGCCAAGGGGTCGTAGCCTGGTGATTTGTTTGGCTGTCCAGTCAAACATGCGTCCCATGGCTCTAAGAGTGAGGGGTAGATGACGGTGGAGCGGATGCGGGTCTGAAAAAACACCGTGTTGAAATTAGCTTGCTGAATTTTGTCCAATGTGATGCACAACTCACGTTTCTGCTCCTCTGCGCTGCGGGCATCCCGGACTTTAGTGTGCGGCCAATCAAGTCCTCCCAAGGTTGTGAGCCAGACAGCCCTTACCTCCCGCTTAATTGTCGGGGTGATGATGGCTCTGCAAGGTTGCAGGAGACTGGCCAGGATGATAATGAGAAGAAACCGGACTCGCATGTAGTTGTTATGATAATACAAAGTTACGATTAAGCGAGAGAAACGCCAAATCTATTTGAGCTTTTCCGAGCGTGAGAATACGGCGCTTGTCGACGCTTGACCCTTCAAGAACTAAAACAATAAGTTAAAGTTACGATTAAGCGTTGCCCTCTCCCGATAACGGGAGACCCGGAGAGGGTGAAAAGACCATTGACGAAACGCCAAATATATTCAAGTATTTTCGATATGTGATAAATCCATCTGCCGCAAGAGAAAAAACGGAACTTGATGCCTCGAAAATTTATCAAAAAATACGTTTCTGCCATTTTGCCATACAATAGTTTTTTTTTATTTTTGCAATCAAGAATTCAGTAACAACCTTTTAAAAGTATTATGAAAAAATTTTTATTGTGTGCATTGCTGCTGGTAGCCAGTGTCGGTGCAAAGGCTCAGTTTGAGGCCGGTACGAAGTATCTGGGAATATCTTCAACAAGTTTGGGATTGTCGTATAGTACCAGTGAGAGATTTCGCTTGAATTTGGAGGCCACAGCAGGTTATTTTGTAGCAGATAAAATAATGCTGAAAGCGAGTGTAGGCTATGACCACACGAGGAATATAGATGACTTCTCCGCAGGATTGGGCGGCCGTTATTATTTTATAGAGAATGGCATTTTTATGGGCGCAGGTGCGGAGTTTGTACATTTCACCCCAAGTAGCAATGACCTGATGATTCCTGTGGAGGTAGGTTATGCGTTCTACCTGAATCACTATATCACTATTGAACCCTCTGTATACTACAAGATGAGCATTGACAGCTTCAGCCGGAAAAGTACAGTGGGCTTGAAAGTGGGCTTTGGCTTCTACTTTTAGTCACGGCTTCAGGAGGGATTCACCGTATGCTGCTGGTTATGCCTGACGGGACAAAGGCATGCGGTACCGAAGTGGTGCTGCATGCCTGTTGTGCACCATGTAGCGCTGCCATAATAGAAAGTATGCTGCAGAATGGGATGAACCCCATTGTGTTTTTCTCCAATCCTAATATCTATCCTCTTCAAGAATACGAAATCCGGAAAGAGGAGCTGAAACGTTTCCTCAGGGACTTGGATATCCCGTTTTATGAGGACGATTATGATTATGATGTATGGCTCGAGGAGATGACAGGACTTGAGTCGGAGCCAGAGCGCGGCCGCCGGTGTTCCAGATGTTTTCTGCTACGCTTGAACCGTACAGCTTCCTTTGCTGAGAGCCATCATGTCCGCTGGTTTACAACCACGCTTTCATCTTCCCGGTGGAAGGATTATAACCAGATAGTGGCCGCCGGGAATCAGGCTGCGAGGAACCATGAAGGGCTGGACTTCTGGCCACAGAACTGGCGTAAAGGCGGACTGCAGCAACGGCGTGCAGAGTTGTTGCGTGAGAATAATTTTTACAACCAATTGTATTGCGGATGTGAGTTTAGCCTCAGATCCAGAGAACAGAAATAGAATGCTGATGAAAAGATTGTTTTACTTACTTGTTGTTTTTCTTTGTATGGCATGTGGTAAAAGCAGGATACCTGACGGTTATTACCATAACAAGGATGCTACGGCTTTTACTTGCAGGTATTTTCAGGTGAAAGGTGACACATTAATATGGTGCAATGATTTCAGGAAACCGTCCAAGGCTTTTAAGTATGAGTTGTCAGGCGGCGAGATAAGGGCAAAATGTCTGACAGAGGACGAGCGTCTTATAAAGAAATATAAGTTTGTTGACGATAGTATAATTGTTGAGAAAGAGATGTTTGTTCCTTTTAATCCAAATGTCAATAAAGTGGCTGAGGGCCATTATGAGAATTATTTGTCTGTGCCCTTGAAGACATTGAATGTCAGGATTTATGGCGATTCCATGGAGATGAAATACTACAGGTATGACGAACTGCTACGTACTACACGCAGTAGGATATATGTGAAAGACAGCAGGACATTGGTAGTAATATCCAAGGATACTATAAAGAATGAGAGTGTCTTTATGAATCTGTCGGACGGATTTATGTTGGACGAGGAAAGGTTCGTGAGAACAGACTGACCCAGTAAGCTGTTTCCTTAGTTTTTTATATTCAGTTTTTCCGCAAGGAATCTTGCGGTGTGGCTGTTGGTACACCGGATAATCTCCTCTGGGGTGCCGCAGGCGATGAGGGAACCTCCTTCTTGTCCTCCCTCTGGTCCCAGGTCAATGATGTAATCGGCATTCTTAATAATCTCCATGTTGTGTTCAATGATGACCAGCGTATGTCCGCGTTGGACGAGTGCGTTGAAGGCTTTGAGAAGGATATGGATGTCATGGAAATGCAGTCCTGTAGTCGGTTCGTCAAAAATAAAGAGTGTGGGTTGCGCCTGTTCGGTGGACAGGTAATAAGCCAGTTTCACCCGCTGATTCTCGCCTCCTGAGAGCGTTGACGACGGCTGCCCCAGTTTGATGTATCCTAAACCCACATCCTGCAGGGGCTTTATTTTCTGGGCGATGCCGTTCTTTTTGTGGACAAGGAAAAAATCAATGGCTTCGTCAACCGTCATGTTCAGTATGTCGTAGATATTCTTTCCCTGGAAGGTGACGTCCAGGACATCATGTTTGAACCGTTTTCCGTGACACTCCTCGCATTCCAAGGTCAAGTCTGCCATGAACTGCATGGGAACCTTTATGTAGCCTTCTCCTTTACAGTTCTCACAACGGCCACCTTCAGCATTGAACGAGAAGAAAGTGGCAGAGAATCCCATTTGTCTGGAGAGTTGCTGTTCTGCCATCAGTTTGCGGATATCATCGTAGGCCTTGATGTAGGTTACAGGATTGCTGCGAGTGGATTTTCCGATGGATTCCTGATTAATAAACGTGACGCCGGTAATAGCATCGAGGTCTCCCTCTAAGGAAAGGTGTTCCCCTGGGCGTTCGGTAACTTCGTCAAAATGACGACGCAAGGCTCTGTACAGGATATTGCTGACCAATGTGCTTTTTCCGGAACCACTCACTCCCGTAACTACGGTAATGACATTCAGAGGGAACTTGACATCAATGCCTTTGAGGTTGTTGGCACGGGCGCCCTTAATCTCAATATATCTGTTCCAATGCCTGCGAGTAGCTGGGACACTGATTTGTTCCTCTCCCAGGAGATAGCGTACGGTATGGCTGTTGCTTCCTTTCTGGAGTTTTTTTGTGTCACCTTCATAGATAACAGTTCCTCCGAACTGTCCTGCACCTGGTCCAATGTCAATGATATAATCAGCTGCACGGATTACTTCCTCGTCATGTTCTACGACAATGATGGTGTTGCCTAATTTCTGAAGTTCCCTTAACACATGGATAAGGTTGGCTGTATCGCGGCTATGAAGTCCTATGCTTGGCTCATCCAATATGTATAAAGACCCGATAAGGCTGCTCCCGATAGAGGTGGATATATTGATGCGCTGATTCTCACCGCCCGAAAGTGTGTTGGCAGGGCGGTTAAGGGTGAGATAGCCCAGTCCTACCTCTTTCATGATTCTAAGACGGCTTGTGATTTCTTTCATAAGACGTTCGCCTATCTGTGCATCTTGCCTGCTGAGTTTCAAATTGGCAAAAAACACGATGAGTTCCTCTATTGACATGGCGCAAAGGTCAGAGATACTCTTGCCTCCAACTTTGACATACTCTGCCTCCTTTTTCAGCCTTCTTCCATGACATGTGGGACATGTCGTTTTTCCACGGTAGTGAGCCAGCATTACACGGTACTGAATCTTATATTGCTGTTTTTTTACCATTTGGAAAAAAGCATCGATACTGACTTGCTCTTCCTCGGGTAATGCCTGTTCCCTGGCATCGCCATGCCAGAGATGGTCTTTTTGCTCGGATGTCAGCAGATAGTAGGGCTCGAAAATAGGAAAGTCTCGTAGGGCTGCCCTGCGGCAGAATTCATTTTTCCACATATTCATCTTGTCACCACGCCAGCATACGACAGCACCGTCATAAACACTTTTGGTAGAATCAGGAATTACCAGAGTCTCGTCAATGCCGATGGTTTGTCCGAATCCCTCACATGTAGGACAGGCACCGGCTGGTGAGTTGAATGAAAAGAGGGTGTCGGATGGCTCCTCAAAATGGATGTTGTCCATTTCGTACTTTGTGGAAAAACAACGTGTCTCTTTTGACGGATAGAAACGGAGCAAACAAGTATCCTGACCCTCGTAGAAGGCGGTTTCCACAGAATCTTTCAGGCGTGAAAATAATGCTTTGTCATCTTTGACGCTGAGGCGGTCTATGAGAAGGAAAGCGTTCTCCTGTGTTGTTGACAATTGCAACTTCTCATTGTTGAGCCAGTCTTCTATGTCAACGATTTCGCCATCAAGGTCAATTCTTGAAATGCCTTGCAAAAGTTCTATTCGCAGCTGTTCCGACAGGGTACGTCCTTCTGCGACATGGATGGGAGCCAATATGGTGAAGCGTGTACCCTCCTCATATTTTTTTATGCACTCGATAACATCCTCAAAAGTATGGCGTTTGACTTCCTTTCCACTCACGGGAGAATATGTATGGCCAATGCGGGCATAAAGCATACGCAAGTAGTCGTATATTTCAGTGGCAGTTCCTACGGTGGAACGGCTATTGCGATTGCCGCTTTTCTGCTCAATGGCAATTGCCGGCGGGATACCTTTTATGTATTCGCATTCGGGTTTTTTCATTCGCCCGAGAAACTGCCGGGCATAGGATGAGAGGCTCTCAACATAGCGACGCTGTCCTTCGGCATAGAGCGTATCAAAGGCAAGACTTGACTTGCCTGATCCTGATACTCCCGTGATGACAATCAATTTGTTGCGTGGAATCTCTATGTCAATGTTTTTCAGGTTATTGACGCGGATGCCTTTGGCAATTATATTTTGATTCATAAGTTTGGTGCACTATTAAAAGACAAAGTTAGGAAATAATTTGTACTTTTGTAGAAATATAAACAACAACCCGATGAAGAAAATTGCAATTTTAGTACTTTGTGCGCTATCTTTTATTTCTGACGCATGGAGTCAGACATCTCCCAAGAGGGAGTTTCGTGGAGCATGGATACAATGTGTCAACGGCCAGTGGTTAGGTTTGTCGACAGAACAGATGCAGCAGCGTCTGACTAGTCATCTTGATGCCTTGCAACGAATTAATGTGAATGCTGTGATGTTTCAGGTACGAGCTGAGGCCGATGCACTATACCAGAGTCCATACGAGCCATGGAGCCGATTTCTGACAGGCAATCAAGGAACTGCACCGAATCCGTATTGGGATCCCTTGCAATGGATGGTAGAGCAATGTCATAAGAGAGGCATGGAATGCCATGCTTGGATAAATCCTTATCGGGCAAAGACAAAAGATACACACCAATTGTCCACAATGCATCCTTATGTTCAGCATCCGGAGCGTTTCTTCAAATATGGCGACTTGCTGATTTTTCATCCTGGATTAAAGGAGAATAGGGATTATATTTGTAAAATAGTTCATGACATCATAGCCCGTTATGATGTAGACGGTCTTCACATGGACGATTACTTCTATCCTTATCCTCAGGCTGGGGTGGTTATTCCTGATGCGGAGCAATTCAGACAGTTTGGTGGCGGATTCTCCTCCATAGAGGATTGGCGCCGTGACAATGTCAACAGGTTGATACAGGAATTGCATGACACAATCCGTGCGGTGAAACCATGGGTTAAGTTTGGTGTCTCCCCCTTCGGTATATACCATAACCACCATGATGGTGACGTTATTCCAGGCAGTGCTACTCGGGGAAGTGAGAATTACAATGCCTTATATGCCGATGTACTTAAATGGGTGAATAATGGCTGGGTGGATTACAATATTCCTCAGTTGTATTGGAATATCGGGTTCAAAATTGCCGATTATGAGGTGCTTGTTGATTTCTGGTCAAAATATGCCTCAAACAGACCGCTCTACATAGGACAGAGCATCCTCAATTCCATGAAGGAGCCAGATCCGAAGAATCCTTCCCAGAACCAACTCCCGGCAAAGTTGGATTTGCAGCGCAACACGCCGCATGTTGACGGAAGTTGTATATGGTATTCTGCGGTTATTGCCGAGAATAATGGCGGTTGCACGGATTACCTGGCATCTACATATTATAAATACCCGGCACTTCAACCTTTGATGCCTTTTATTGATGCCAAGGCACCAGGTAAAGTGAAAGGATTAAGTGCGCGTTGGATGCCTGACGGCTATTATCTGATGTGGTTGGAGCCTAAGTCAGTTTCTGAGTTAGACAGGGCGACTCGCTATGTAGTTTATCGCTTTGCCAAGGGAGAGACTGTCAATACGGAAGATCCTTCCCGTATCATGATGATAACTGACCAGACATGTGTGAAACTGCCTTATTCGGGAGGGAAAGAAAAATATGTATATATTGTGACAGCTTTGGATCGTCTGCAGAATGAATCTAAGGCGATGAAGAGAAAAGTTAAGTTATAATATCTGATTAACAAGCCGACCGGCACAAGAGTACCTTAGAAACGGGTTTCTTGTGCCGGTCGGCTTAATCTAAGATAAGTAGGATATTATTGGAAGTGACTAAGACGCGAAACAAGTTTGCCAAGGATATCAAATTCAATATTTACTACGGAGCCGATTTTTAGGTCGTGAAAGTTTGTGTGCTCGTAGGTGTAGGGGATGATATTGACTTGGAAGGTGTTGTCGGTGGGGTTGCAGACGGTAAGGCTTACACCGTTTACAGTTACTGAACCTTTGTCAACGGTGAAATAACCATGACGTGCCATTTCAATGTTGAGAGGATATTCAAAGGTGTAGATGTAGCTGCCATCTGCGCTTTCAATGTTAGTGCACACGGCAGTCTCATCAACGTGTCCCTGAACAATGTGTCCGTCAAGCCTGCTGTTAACCGGCATGGCTCTCTCGACATTGACTTTGTCTCCGATTTTCAGCAGTCCTAAATTAGAACGGTCCAAAGTCTCTTTCATGGCAGTAGTGGTGTATGTATCACCGTCGGTGGTTACAATAGTGAGACATACGCCGTTATGGGCCAGACTCTGTGCGGGTTCCAATTCGGTTCCCAAAGGGCATCTGAAAGTAAAGTCTATGTTAGTCTGATTCTTATTGATGGCAATGACAGTTGCCATGTTTTCTACAATTCCTGAGAACATTTGCGGGTGTTATTTAATAGGGTTATTCAATTCTTCTGGGGCTATATATCCATGGTTGAGGGCGTAATTGACGACTTTAATGGCTGAGTGCGCATGCAGTTTCTCCATGATATGTTGCCGGTGAGTATAGACTGTGGTGGGAGAGATGTGCAGTTTGCAGGCAATCTCCTTGCTGCTCTTGCCTGAGGCAATCATCTTGATAATTTCTATTTCCCTGTTAGTGAGTGTTGCAGTCTGTTGCTGATCCTCCAGGACGAGTTGTCGGGAGATGTTGTCGGGATAATGCTGAAACTGATGGTGGCCCGTATCTTGAAGTAGCATCAAAGCCATGGACACCTCTTCGGGAGATTTGTCAGATGCAACGAAGTGTATGTCCGCAGGAAGTGACGGGCGAAGGGCTGACTTTCCATAGATAATGATGTGTTTTTTTAAAGTACATAATTCTTGCGTATGGGCTTTCCATATGTCAGCAGAAATAAAGTAATGAAAATACTTGTTCTGGCATTCTGGAGACAGGATATTCTCAATGTCTGTGAAAAAGTCAATATCTGAAAAAGGAATAAACTCCTCTAACAAATGTTTTAATCCCATGGCGGAAAAGACATCTCCTGATACAATAGCTATTTGCGGGCGAGTCATTGTAGGGTCTTTTGCTTCTGTTCGTTTGAATGATGATGTAAAGTTAATAACAAATATGCTAATGGGAATGCACAATG
>ONKB01000064.1 GCA_900318305.1 uncultured Prevotellaceae bacterium
ACGATAAGACATTCACTTGACAACAGCTTTGACTATCGTGATAGTTATGGTCAGATGAGTTTCATGAGTTGTTTCTCATTGGCATCGGGAAAAAGTGTATTGAGATGCCGGATGATTCTCTGACGGGATTCTTCCGGAGTCCTGTGGTCAACGGCTTCGGGGATGTCTGTTCCATACATGGCCTCAGGGGTACAGTAGCGTGCCAGTCCCCACCCATAGCGTTCCCCGCTCTTGCTGTATAGGTATTCAAAATCGGCTATACATACCCATGTCCCCATCTGGAGATCATTGATGAGTTTGTCAAAATCGGCACCCGTGTGGGTGTTGATAATCGGTTCCAGGGGATTGTTCTGGTTGAATGCTTTCCGCTTGCGGGTCAGGGAGTAGCCACACATTTTCTTCAGTTCCCTTGAGACGGCTGATTCACAGCCATATAGAACATCCAGTATATGTCTGCATTCCTGAGGGAGCTTATTGAGCGGATAGAGCGAGCGTCTCCAGTTCATGAAATCAGGCAGCCAGTCTAAAGATATCCATCCTGCCTTTTTCTCAAAGAATTTTCCGTAGGCACATTGCCAGTTACTGATGATGGGGCCTTTCCATTCCCAGGGACCAGCCATCTGCTCGTCAGTGAACCATAATTCCTTGGGGGTATGTTCTTCTATGGAGAAACCCTCGATGCGGTTGAGGAAGAAAGGGAGGAAACCCCATTCCTGGATAAGTTCTTCAAGTTTTTCCTGTGACGTAATCATTTCTTTATAATCTGATTTGTTCTCCTTCTTTCCGGATGCACCAGAAGGGTATGTTTTTAATATCTGTAAACTCTTTCATTCGCCATGCAGACTCAAACCCACTGACAACAAAGTGCATAGGAACAAACATTCCCACCTGAAAACGCTCTAAGAATTGTCGCCCGCCCCGAGTGTAACCGTTACCTATTCGCCCGTCTACAGGAAACATGACGAGGTCGAATGACGACGTGATTTTCCGGATGTCTTTCAGTTCTCCAAGGAAGTGTTTCTCCTCTTGAACGGGATCAACCTCCTCATCCATTTCTTCGCTGTAGATGATTTCTCTTGAATCCTCTGCAAGGAAACGGGCATACCAGTTGTTCAGGTCACCGGCATGAAAGATGAGTTTCCCCTCAATACTTACTACCCAGGACACACCACTGTCGTTGCTGCCTGTAGCATATACTTCGAGGTTCTTGTCCTGCCAGAATCCCCCTTTTGCCAGCCATACATTGGCCTCGTCTTGTCTGGCGCGCCGGTGTCTCATAATGTCTTTGGAGAGAATATATGTGATGTCAGGCTTTTGTTTTCTCCATTCAAGAATGTGCCGGGAGAAATGGTCTTCGTGAAAATGACTGGCAAAGACATACAGGTGTTTGTCGCTCTTCAGTATCCTGCCGATGACGTCTGCCGGATCAAGCCAGTAGTCAAAGACAAGGATGGCGGATGTGGTCTCAAGGGCAAAACCGCTGTGGAAGATGTATGTCAGAGTCATGTTGTCGGAAATGATCACCTATTGGAATGCAAAGGTAAATATTAATTGAATTTTGTGGTGACAGAGGTGTGTTTTTCCACTGAGAAAAATTAAATTTGCAATATAAATGATAATATGCCGGTTTACGACACGATTACCAGTACCCAGAATCCTAAGGTGAAAGCATTGCTGCAGTTGCAGCAGAAGTCTTCAGAACGGCAGCAACAGGGCTTGTTTGTTGTGGAAGGCGGCCGTGAACTGCGGCGTTGTATCAGGGCTGGTTTCAATGTGGACAGCATATTCCTCTGTCAGGAGTTTGTCTGTCCCGAGACGGAGAGCTATGTGGAGACCCTTGCCGGGACCAAGATATATCTGGTCTCGAAGGCCGTGTATGAAAAAATGGCATATCGGGGAGGAACGGAGGGTGTCGTGGCATTGGTGAGGCAGAAGAGGTACTCGCTGGAGGATTTGGAGCTGAGCGAGAATCCGCTTGTCATGGTTTTGGAGAGTGTGGAGAAACCAGGTAATTTGGGCGCGGTATTACGCAGTGCTGATGCCTCCAGGGCTGATGCGGTTATCGTGTGCGATCCTCTGACAGACTTGTTCAATCCTAATCTTATCCGCAGTTCACTCGGGGCAATATTCACAGTGCCTTGTGTTGCCTGTTCGTCTGACGAATGTATCCGCTTCTTGAAGTCCCGTCAGGTCAAGATTCTGACTGCTCAGTTGCAGGATTCCGAACTGTATTATGATACAGATATGACAGGCCCTGTGGCTCTTGTAATGGGTACGGAGTCGACAGGATTGACACAGGTATGGCGAGATGCTGCCGATGCCCATATCCGCATACCGATGATGGGACAGGTGGATTCCCTTAATGTCTCGGTCAGTGCGGCGATATTACTCTATGAGGCCGTCAGGCAGAGAAAGCCTGTGAAGTAGCCTGTTGAATAAACAGATATTTTTTATGAATAATAAAAAGAAGATGCTCAAAGGAGTGGTGACAGGTGGCGTCATACTCGCAGCCATGCCTGTCAATGCACAGTATAGTCCTACACCGCCATTTGCCGGACATATTGGTAAGACAATAGAGGAGACACAGACCGCTTACCCTCAGCGAAATCCCAAGGCACCAAAGGGGGCACCTAATGTTATCTGGGTGTTGCTTGACGATATGGGATTTGGTGCCTGTACTTCATTTGGCGGACTGATTGAGACACCTGTCTTTGACCGTCTGGCGCGGCAAGGACTTCGTTTCAACAATTTTCATACTACTTCCATTAGCGCTCCAACCCGTGCGGCAATGCTCACAGGCAGGAACCACCATTCCAGCCATGTCGGACGTTTCAATAATGACGGCTATGGCACGCCGGGATACGATACCTATGTGCCGATGGAAAACGGTACCATAGCAGAGATTCTGAGGGAAAATGGCTATGCCACATTCTGCGTGGGGAAATATAATATTACCCCCTATAATGATGCCTCCAATGCGGGGCCTTTCAACCGCTGGCCTACAGGCCGCGGATTTGACCATTACTATGGCTATAATCCAGCTACGGCGGCTCAGGACCAGTGGCACCCCTTTATGTATCGTGATACCCATCGGGAACCCGACGATTCTCTTGGACGTGTTGTCATGACCCGTCTGGCTGATGAGGCCATCAATTATATTGCGGACCAGAAGAGTGCTGCTCCCAACCAGCCATTCTTCCTGTATCTTGCTCCCGGAACATCTCATGCTCCCCATCATGCTTCCAAGGAGTGGATTGACAAATACAAGGGCAGGTTTGATATGGGGTGGGACGAATATGCCCGCCAGGTGCTCAGCAACGAGAAAAAGATGGGGCTGGTTCCTGAGAATACCAAGTTGCCTGTTTACAACGAGGGAGTGACACGTTGGAAAGACATGGACAAAGACCTTCAGCGGTTCTGTGCCCGCCAGATGGAGGTATATGCCGGTTTCGTGAGTCAGTGTGACTATGAGATAGGGCGCATTGTGGACTTTGTGGAAGAGATAGGGCAGTTGGACAATACTATTATTATTATTGCCCTTGGCGACAATGGTCCTGCTGGTACAGGCGGTCCGGCAGGAGGGCGGGACCAGACTCCTGAGCAACAGAGGAAATTTGTGGCCGAAGGCTTGAAACGCTACGATGC
>ONKB01000066.1 GCA_900318305.1 uncultured Prevotellaceae bacterium
GAGAGATGGTAGAGTGGTCGATTACAGCGGTCTTGAAAACCGCCGTACCGAGAGGTACCGGGGGTTCGAATCCCTCTCTCTCCGCCACTTCTCAAGAGAAATCAGTAAAACGGTTTCTCTTTTTTGTTTTGGTTTTCAGCACCTTGCGTCCCTTCCCGCCGTGATGACAGAATCTATTATGGCCTAATGAAGTCAATTCGCTGTATGCCCATTGACTGCGTTTGCAGATAGATGCTGCCATTGCGATAGTCGCTGTCTTCCAGCTCTGACGGAATGGCTTCTTGCAGGTTTATCTCATTCTGCATACAATGGGCGGCCAAGTTCCATATATACAGGTATGACGGTTCTTTCTTTGTACCTACTCCAACAGGGATGAACAGCAGGTTGTTCTTGACATTCAGCCCTTGCATGATGGGAGAAAAAGGCTTGTTATAGTAGTCTTCAAGATAGTATTCCTCAACCGCGTCCTGCAATGTCAATACTACCAGGCTGTCCTGGGGACCGCGGTATTGAGGCAGGTGGAATTTTACCAGCAGGTGCTTGTTGCCGACTCCTTTATTCCATAATGTGTTCGTGAGACTTATCAGCATGCCGTTTTCCTTGTCGATTGCCCATGTTGTATTGCCGGTAATGGTTTTAGGCGAGGTGTTGAAATAGATGCGCTGCACTAATTCCGATTTCATGCCTATAGGATCAATGCGTTCCACGAAGGCAATTCTGTCAAGGCCGTCAGCCATTTTCTCAGTATTGCAACGGGAGACATAAAGCAGAGGCAGTTCGTCCTCTGGTTGCGCTTTGAGATGGCTGAAGTTGGCGGAGTTGCAATGGTTGGACATACTGTGAGACCCCAGTTTCAGACACCCTTTGCGTGTCAGTTTCTCGCCGTTCATGGTGTATATGGTAGCTACTCCTGAGTGTTCAAGGCTGATGAGCCAATCGTTGTGGATGGCCATACCTTGGAAGCCGGTTTTGGCCTCGGGCAGCAAGTCACCCACTGGGGTAACTGTTAACTTGTTCTCCGTCAGCGAGACAGGAGTCCCGGAATACAGATATGTTTTTTGAGAATAACCAGACAATGACAGTATGCCGATTAAAGCGGCAATAAGTGTATATCTTTTCATCTTATATACAATAATTAAATACTAATACAATCAAAGAAGATGTTTGTACGGACTCTGGTGATGGGGAGTTAGATATTCACCAACTTGTATCGGGGTACGAGGCTCTTCATTACAATCCAGCCTGCAAGGTAAGCCACCGCACAGACACAGAAGATAATAAAATAGCCAGCGGGCTTCCCTTCAAACCCGAGAAAACTGAGCTGTGTGTCGCCTGAGTAAACAAACAACCGACCGGCTACTTGTTGGAAAATAAACGAACTTAAGCCTGCTGCCATGCCACAGATACCCGTAATGGTGGCAGAGGCATGTTTGGGAAACATATCGGTACCCATTGAGTACATGTTGGCTGACCAAGACTGGTGGGCAGCACATCCGAATCCGATGCATAATACAGGAAACCACGGAGAAATTGTGCCCAATGGCTGTGCCAACAGTACAACCAGTGGAATGAAGGCATAAATCAGCATGGCTTTCATGCGGCAGGAGTAGGGATCTTTCCCTGTCCGGTTCATGAAAATAGCGGGCAGTTTTCCGCCAAAGATGGAAAGCATGGAGATAAGGTAGAGTGTGAAAATAAGAGCTATTCCCAAAGAGTCAGAAGTCTTGATGCCAAACTGGGTGTTGAGGTACGATGGAGTCCAGAAAAGGAAAAACCACCACACGCCATCGGTGAGGAAGCGTCCCAGGGCGAATGCCCATGTCTGGCGGTATTTGAAAAAGTGGAGTAGTCCCACCTTGGGTTTCTTTGAAAGTGCAGTTGTATCCTCTTGATATGCCGCATCACTCAACTTGTCTTGCTCAATGTATTCCAGTTCCAATTTGTTGACGAAAGGATTGTCCTGTGGTTTCCGGTATACGAATATCCATATAGCCATCCATACAAATCCCAGGGAACCGATAATAAGGAAAGCTGCCTCCCAACCCCATTGGGCCGCCAAAAGAGGTACGCTCAGTGGGGCCACCAAGGCTCCGATAGATGATCCTGAGTTGAAGATGGCAGTAGCAAAAGCTCTGTCCTTTTTGGGGAAATACTCTGCGGTGGCTTTAATAGCTGCCGGGAAATTACCCCCTTCACCGATGGCCAGAACACACCGTGCAATAATAAACATATAAACGCTGAAAGTGGAAATCACTACGGCAGCATCTCCTGTTGCCTGTATCAGTTCCAGTCGGGAAGAGGCATCGGTATATTGTTCTGTTGCCCAGCCGCAGATTGCATGCAGACATGCGCCTACTGACCATACTCCAATGGCTACGGTATAACCTCGCTTAGTTCCCAACTTGTCTACTACGCGTCCGGCAAATAGCTGCGCCAGAGCATACACAATGGCAAAAACGCCGGTGATGTTGGCATAGTCCACTTCGTTCCAGTGAAACTCAGGCTTGATAAACTCATCCCATGTCAGTGACAGTACCTGACGGTCCAGATAATTCACCGTCGTGGCGAAAAACAACAGGATGCATATCATCCATCTGAAGTTAGTCATGTTATTCTTTTCCATGTGTTATAAATAGTTATTTCTTTACTTCTCCTTGTTTGAGTCTGTCTTATGCCCCCTGTAATACATGGTGATGCACTAGACAATATATGTTGTTACAAATTTAGATAAAATGTTTGATATAAATGTGACTTCCCAAGGATTATTAGCTTATTAATATTGCCTTTTTGCCACCAGTGCGCAAGTGGTTGGTAACAAATGGTGGAAGGAAAAATCATATTATATTCTCGTGATTTTCACCTAATTGACGAAGTGATGAAAAAATGATGGAAATATTTGCGTTTTTTGTGCAAATATTATAGAAAAATATATTAATTTTGCACCACACTACACAACACTTAATTGACGGCTTGTATGAGACATTTGTTTGTTTTTTTAGTTTGTGTCCTTTCCTGCATAATGTCGCAGGGGGCGCCTTATTCGTTAAGTAACAAAAATATGACTGTGACGATAGGAGAGGATGGTTCCCTGATTCATCTGAGAAATAACTGCACAGGGCATGATTATGCCAGTGGTGGTTATCTGTGGCGCATGTATTATGACACAAAGGCGGAGAAGGAGATTCAGATTATGGGTTCAGAGCAGCATCCGGACATCTCCTGCTCAGGAAACCGCATAGAACTTAAGTATGATAAGCTTAGAGTCAGGGGTAGTCAGGTTAATTTCAGCATGACGCTTACTGTACTATTAGAAGATGACAAAGTGAGGTTTGAGTCTTCGTTATCCAATAATGAGGCACATACGGTAATCCGTGAGCTGCATTATCCTTTGGTGCATGGTGTCAACTTCCCCAAGGATCATTTTCTGTATACCAGTGAGGCTGGTGGAAAACGCTATGATGATCCAATAAAGGCTATTGGCAAACTATCGGCCTCTCCCTACAAGAAGCCAGAACAGTTTTTCCGTCAGATGGATTTGAAGTATGGCGCTCTTGTATATACCAATTGTTTTGGTTTGTTTGGCAAGAGTCAAGGCTTGTATTTCGGCTCTCATGACGAGACTTTTCAGGATACATGGCAGGGCCTGCGAGTATATAGGAACACCGACGGGAAGTTTGATGTCCTGGAGTGCGGTATCTTCAAATATCCTCATTGTTTCTGCGGTGAGAGCTGGCAGTGTAAGGCTAATGTCGTATCGGCCTATAGTGGAACATGGCATGTGGCATCAGATATTTACCGCAAATGGGTGAATACCTGGTGGGATCATCGTCAAGCCCCGCAGTGGGTGCGTGAGATGAACAGCTGGCAGCGTGTCATTTTCAAACATCAGTATGGCGAGTATTTCTTCAAGTATCCTGATTTGTATGGTCGCTTGAAGGATGTTGACAAGTCTGTTAACAGTAATGCGGTCTTTCTTTTTGGCTGGTGGGCAGAAGGTATGGATCATGGTAATCCCGATTATTCTCCCGATGAGAGTCAGGGCGGAGATGCTGCTCTGAAGGAGGCTATCAAGCGGTATCAGGCTGATGGCAGCCATCTGTTGCTGTACTATAACGGCAAGCTGATTGATCGTGAGAGCCGTTTCTACAAGAGTGGCATGGGGCCGAAAGTTTGCCGTCACGACAATACGGGTTCTGAAATTTTGGAACGTTACAAGTTTACCGGTCAGGGTACCTGGCTGGGAGAATATGATCAGCGCACTTTTGCAGTGGCCACAATGATGGACCCTGAATGGAACAAAGTGTTGTGTGACCTTCAGGACCGTGCCTACAGTCTGGGCGCCAGTAGCGTGTTCTATGACCAGTTGGGTTATGTGGAAAAGGAGAGTGCCAACTGGGATACAAGCCGTGAGTATCCTGTTCCTGATGTGTTTGGTATTAAAAAGAGAATGGCTTGTCTGAAGATGCTGCGCGACCGTTATGCCGATAAGGCACCCGATTTTGCTTTGGGTACCGAGTCAACGGTGGATGCCTTGATACAGTATTGTGATTATGGCCATGGTTATCCGGCCAATGATGCTCCTGAGCGGTTCCTCAGATTCTTTAAATATACTTTCCCTGAGCTGGTGTTTACTGAGCGCGGTCAGCGAGATGATGTCGATGTGTTGTGGCATGTGAACAACACACTCCTCGATGGTCAGCGCATAGATATAGAGATTTACCGTTGTCGGGACCTCATTGATAAATGTCCTGTTTATCAGGCATATCTCCGGGAAGCCAATGCTGTCAAAAGTGAGTACAAGGAAGAGTTGCTGAAAGGTATATACAAGGACGTATTAGGTTTCGGTAACAGCAACGAGGAGGTAGATGCCCGTGCCTATGTCTCTGAGGATGGCAGAAGCATGGCTATTGTAGCTGCCAACCAGCATCGTGACTCCAGAACTTTAACGACACAGATAACTGTGCCTGGTTATAAACTGGCAAAATCTTCTTGTCTGGGCAAGGCCGTCGTCAATGGCAGCCGAGTAACCCTCGGACAATATGACTTAGCTGTTCTTCTGTTTAGGAAATGATAAGCTTCACCATTAACGCATCAAGCAAGATTCCTGTTTACAAGCAGCTTATCAAGCAGTTTGAGGCAGGCATACATACAGGTAAGCTCAAGAACGGCGAGCAGGTCATGTCGATGAATGAGCTTTCGGCTGCTTTGGATATCTCTAAAGAAACGGTAAAGAAAGTCTATTCCATTCTGCGCGACAAAGGCATGCTGGAAGCCAAGCAGGGCAAGGGTTTTTATATTAGTATCCCCGAGGAGGGAATAAAACCTTCGATATTGGTTATCTTTGACAAGCTGAGTGCATACAAGCAGACCCTCTTTAACTCCTTTTCACAGGTCATTGGCGCTAGCGCGGAGGTGACCATCTTGCTGCACAATCAAGATGTTGACTTGTTTGAGTATTATGTTGACGAATATGTCGGCAAGTATGACTATTATGTGGTAACTCCTCATTTCAGTCTGGATGCCGAGACTCAGAAGCGTGTAGCGAAAATCATGTCACGCATACCCAATAGGCAGCTTATTATGGCAGATCATTGGATGAAGAGTGTTCCTGGTAATTACGGAGTAGTATATCAGGATTTCGAAACTGATGCGGCCAAAGGTCTTGCCTATGGTATCAGGAAAATCCGGAAAAGCGGAGTTTTGCATGTGGTAAAGCTGGAAAATAGCCTTTACGGCAAACAGATAGAGGCTTGTGTCAAAGACTATTGCCAGTCCAAGGGAATCGGCGTGAGGTTCTACGACGAGATAACGCCCGATATCATTTTGCGCGGAGGGATATACCTGATGCTGAACAGTTCGTTTGACGACGGCCTGATTATCTTGTCAAGAACTGCCAAGGATCGGAAAATGAAGATAGGCAAGGACATCAGTATCATTTCGTACAACGAATCGCCTATCAGCGAGATAGTGCTTGGCGGACTGACGACGATATCTACTGATTTTGCCCAAATGGGCAGGTTGATAGCTGAGATGATTCTAGAAAAGAGAATGTCTAAGAAAAGATGTAATTTCAGGATGACGCGACGTGCATCATTTTAATACATACGGGTAATGGATAAGAGATTTTACAAATGGGAAGTCTTGTTACTGCTGTGGATGGCTTTTTTGCTCAACCAAGGCGACAGACAGGTGTTTAATACCGTTCTCCCAGCTATCAGAGATGCTCTGCACCTTACTGATACTTCAGTGGGGTTAATAGCCACCATTTTCAATTTGTTTTATGCCATGATGGTTCCTGTCGGTGGATGGGCTGGAGATAGATTCAGTCGCAAGTGGGTGACGACAATAAGCATTATTTTCTGGAGTGTTGCCACCATGTTCACCGGTTTGGCGACCAGTTTCATGTGGCTCATCATATTGCGCTCAGTGGCAACAGGTGGCGGTGAGGCGTTCTTCGGTCCTGCCAACTATTCGCTTCTGGGACAGTATCATACTGTTACCCGTGCCCGTGCCATGTCGATACATCAGACGGCATATTATGTTGGTGTCATTCTGGCCGGCTGGCTGGCTGGATTGATTGCTGATAAGCTGGGCTGGCAGTATTCGTTTATTATCTTTGGTGTAGCTGGTATTGTGTGGGGTGGCATCATGGTATTCCGCCTGAAGGATAAGACTGATGCCACAGTTACCGTCAAGGAAGGAAAAGAGCGGATTGGTTTCTTTGACGGTTTCAAGACAGTGTTCACCACTCCCACTGCGCTTGTGATGACATTGGGCTTCAGTGCGTTGATATTTGTGATTACTGGTTATATGACATGGGTGCCTGCATATTTGCAAGAGGAGTTCTCCCAGAGTCAGGCAGCGGCTGGATTCAGTTCGATGTTCTATACTTATGTGGCAGCCTTCATCGGGGTTCTAATTGCAGGAAGCCTCTCTGACAAACTATCCGTCAGATATCCTGGTTCCCGCATGGTGCTCCAGGCGATAGGGCTCCTGGGCGGTGCAGTCTTTTTGTTTTTCATGGGAGGGAAATCATCGCTGTGGTTATTGTACCTTATGTTTGTCGGCTGGGGATTCTTCAGGGCATTCTTTGATGCCAACACCTATTCGGTATTGTACGATGTAACACCCTCGCGGCTTCATGCCTCATGCTCAAGTGCCATGATTATGACGGGTTTTGCAGTGGGCGCATTGGCACCTGTCATACTGGGTGCACTGAAACAGAATATGGGGACTCTTTCCGCCACGTTCCCCATCCTGGCTGTCATATGGATAGTCAGCGGACTTATGGTCCTGATTGCGGCGGTGATATGCTATAAGAAAGACTACAATAAAATACATCAGAATGAAGAGAACTGATAAAATCAGAAAACCCAGGGCGGGAATGCTCCTGATAGCTTCCCCCCGTTTCAAAAATTTGAGCGCTCCTCTGCGTGGTACCTACCATGAGCGCAAGTTGAAGGCTGTCGAGGACATTAAGGCCTCAATGGATTTCCTGGATATAGTGTATCCTGGTATAGTCTATGAGAGGGAGGATGCAGAACAGGCAATGCGCCTTTTCTATAATGAGAAGGTGGATTTCATCTATGCTGAGTTCCTCTCATGGAGCGAGGATTTCGCATGGATACGCTTCCTGCGAGACTGTCCAGACATACCTATCATCTTTTGCAATGTAGCAAAGCCGAAGATGACTTTTGAGACCACATTGGATGACGACGACTTCATTGACTATCTCTGTGCAGGTACACTGGTGGGCTCTCTCGAAGGTTCGGGCGACGTCAGGAGAGTCGGCCGCAAGCATGTCGTTACTGTCATGGGTACCCGTGAGCAGATTAGTGGGAAGGTCAGATCTTTCTCCATCGCTGCCAAGGCAAGGACTATATTGCGCTCCTCAAACGTAGGTCTCATGGCCAACATGAACGAAGCCATGTGGAGTACATATATCGACAACTATGATCTGTTCACCAAGATAGGCCCAGAGATTCACTATCTGCCTTACAGCGACTATGGGACTGAGATTGAGAACCTGACTGAAGAAGAGGTGAAGGCATATGCCGACGAGTTGATGTCAAAATATAAGATGATGGACGACGTGGAGTATCCTAAGTTCATAGGCTGTGTAAAGGCAACGCTGGGAATCAAGAAACTGGCTGAGAAAAACGACATCGACTGTTATGTTTATAATGACATTGACCAGGCCACGTTCCGTATTGCCGGCTGTCGTGCAGGTTTCTATCCCCGATGGTTTAACGAGAATATGTCGGTGCTCGTTCCCGAGGCTGATATGGGTGCAGGCCTCATTACCTATATCCTTAAACTGATGAGTGGCAGGCATGTTAATTTTATTGAGCCATTCCATATTGAGGACGATTTCGGTACTTTCGCAGGAGGACATGCCGGACCCAATGACCATAATGATGAGCAGTGGCAGCAGAACGTCATTATTTCCCGCGATGTACGCTTTGCCAAGACAAACTGGAAATATGCCGGCGCACCTTTTGCATGGTATCGTTTCAGTCCAGGAATGAAGACAGTGGCAGGCCTCTATGAGGAAGCTGGAAGATATAAACTGGTAACTTTTATGGCTGAGAGTCTTCCTGGAAAACATCTACTGGCAACATACAGCCATACGATATTCAGGCCAGTTGTTCCTGTAAAGGAATTGTTTCAGAAGGTGTTGAACATAGGCGTCACCCAGCATTATGCTATTGTTGATGGTGACTACCGTGCCGAGCTTGAGGCATTTGCAAAGATTATGGACTTTGATTTTTATAACATAGATAATTAAGAGAAAATGAGTTTTATGTATAATCCGTTTCCGTTCGATGATCCCAGACCGGTGAATCGTCCGGAACTTTGTGAGAAAACTATCAATGCTGTCGTTGCCGGTGGGACGCCCGCTGTGGCCAGGCAGTTTGTGAAGAATATAAGGACTTTGCTGAAAGGAAAGGGTGTTACAGTTGGCCTTGACGGCTATACTACTGCTGACTGGACAGGTTTCCTGAATCTGGTTGCCCGTGAGTTGGAAATGGGCGAAATTCCGTATGAGATTATCAACGGCAATGAAATGACCCTTAAGAGTGGCAAGGAGATTGACGCCATGATTGACCCCATGCTGGAATGGGATACCCAGATTGACCCCACGCTGCTGTTCGGCAAGATTTACAAGGATGGTTATCAGGGAATGCTCGATGCCGGCAAGACCGCTCGATTCAGGCAGTTTATGGAAAAGCAGCATGTTGCAGAGGGGAAAGTAACTTTAGTGTATGGCTATGGTACCCTGATTCCTGAGTTGCGTGACCTTTATGATATCAAGTGTTTCTTTGACGTCACCCCCAAGACCTCCATTCTTCGTATTCGCAGGGGAGAGTATGCTAATATCGGCAAGAAACGTCCAGGAATGATAAACAGAATTATACGTCGCTGCTACTATTGCGATTTCGAGATGGCTGTCCAGAACCGCAAAGAACTGGTACAGGCTCGTGCCCTGGACTATTTCTTCCTGTCTGATGACCCCTATAAGATACAGATGATTCCCTTTGATGCCTTCAGAGATATCTGTGCCCAGCTTGTGAAATACCCCTTCCGTGCCAAGCCCTGCTATTTGGAAGGAGTGTGGGGTGGGACCTATATGAAAAAATACCGCAAGTTGCCCAAGGATATAAGGAATGCTGCATGGGTGTTCGATTTCATTCCCATGGAGGTGAGTGTTGTCATTGAGGCTGGCAAGGAGAAACTGGATGTCAACTTCTGCACATTCGTCCATATGGAGGGCGACAACCTGCTCAGCAGAGATTGTGTAAAGAAGTTCCATGGCTATTTCCCCATACGCTTTAACTATGATGACAGCTACCACTCAACAGGCAACATGAGTATCCAGTGTCATTCAGGCGCCCAGTATAACATAGAGCACTATAATGAATTCGGCCGCCAGGATGAGAGCTATTATGTCTGCGTTACCGGCCATGAGGCCAAGACTTTCATCGGTTTCCGCGATGATGCCGACATACCCCAGTTCTTCAAGGATATTGAGGCTGCTGACACCCAGAAGAAGCCTGTTGACTATATGAAATATGTCAACTACGAGGAGTCCAAGCCAGGTCTGCAGGTGATGTTGCCTGCAGGAACCATCCACTCCAGCGGACGCAATCAGGTCATCCTCGAAATAGGCTCTCTGACGGTAGGATCATACACCTATAAGATGTATGACTATCTCCGTCTCGACTTCGATGGCAAGCAGCGTCCTATCCATACCCGTCTGGGTGAGATAACGGTCAATCAGGAACGCCGTGCGTCAGCTATACATGATCCTGCTGACAAGAACTACATCGTTCAGAATCCTCGTCTTGCCCAGAAGGGTGAAGGCTGGGAAGAGTATATCCTGGGCGAGAGTCCTCTCCTCTATTTTTCTTTGCGTCGCCTTGAGTTTGACAGGCAGTGCGAACAGGATACTCGGGGAGAGCGTTTCCATGTTCTGGCACTTGTGGACGGCGAGGCGGTGCGCGTACGTAGTAAAGAGCACCCCGAGCGCTATTTTGACATGGAATACCTCGATATTGTGTGCGTGCCTGCTGATATGGGCCAGTATGTGATAGAGAACTTGGGCGTAGAGCCTATCCGTGTTCACAAGACGATGCTTCGCGATGGCTACCAGAACGATCCTGCTTGATGTAGGCGGAACATTTATCAAGTGTTCAGACGGACGTAGCATCCCCATCAATTCTGATGGCACAAGAGACGATATTGCTTCTGTCCTTCGTGATGCGATGGCTGGCTACAGTTCGGCAGCAGTGGCAATTCCTGGCCCTTTTGACTATGACCATGGCGTGTTCATGATGAAACATAAGTTTAGTGCCGTCTATGGTGAGTGCTTTGCCGACCTTTGCGGCAGGCCCAAGGCTGAAATCAGGTATATCCACGATGTCAACTGTATGCTCCTCGGCGAGATGACTCAGGAGAATGGCAGGGAATACCGCCGTGTGGCCCTTGTGACACTTGGAACCGGACTGGGTTTTTCTATGAGTATAAATGATGCCATACTCAAGTCGGAGACAGGTTCTCCCCTGATATCCATTTATAACATCCCTTTCCGCGACGGCATACTGGAGGACTATGTCTCCAAGCGAGGCATCATGCGTGCCTATGGTAGCGAACAGGTCTCTGTCAGGCAGATCGCTGAGATGGCATTGGCAGGCGATGTGCGTGCCCATAAGGCTTTTGAAGATACGGCCAACATCATAGCCTCTGCCATAATCCCCCTTTTGGATAATTATGCCATAGAGGCGTTGCTTTTTGGCGGACAGATATCCCGTTCCTTTTCCCTCATGGAGCCAGCCCTCAGCAAGAGATTGCAGATTGTTCCCTCACTTAGGTTCCTGGGACCAGTCAGCGACATAGATAATGCGACGTTTAACGGTTTAAGGACCCTCGCAGGCCTATGATACTTCGCAAAGGTAGCCTTTTTGTTGAGCTCAGTCCCCCAGGTGAGTACTATCAGGCAACCCGTTTTGATTGGGCTGGAGTTTTCCGCCGCATAGAGGGCAATGGCTGTATCTATGCTGACGAATGGTTTGACCATTACAATCCTCTGACCCACGATGCCGTGTGCGGTCCTTCCGAGGAGTTCGTTACAGTGAGCTTCGACCATGTTGGTGTGGGTGAGTTGTTTGTGAAACCGGGTGTGGGACTGCTCCGCAGACCCGATGTGGCGCCTTACGACTGGTTCCGTCTCTATGAGATAGCTGATCACGGCAAATGGACCGTCTCTCAGGCACCTTCCAAGGCCGTCTTTCGCCAGGAACTTGGCGGTTGGTATATCTATGAGAAACAGATTGTACTCACATCTTCCTCTTCGTTCAGCATAGTCCATCGGCTCCAGTGGCTGAATGCTATGTCGTTGCAGGGATGGTCATACAACCATAACTTCTTTACGTTCAACAATGCCCCTGTAGGTCCCATGAGGACGGTGGACTTTCCCTTTCAACCTGCAGGCCATTGGAGAGAGCCATACCCCAATGTGGGTTTTTCTGCTCGGGGTATACGTTTCACTGCCCCTGTGGAGAAGGGTAGGAGTGTCTATTCTGGTGATGTATGCAACCAACTCGGCGACACTCCATATAGTGTGTGTATTGCCGAGGACGATTGCCGGGTGTACATTGACAGTCCTGGTGAAAAGGTATCTCGCTATGTGTTTTGGGCTAACAGCAGGGTCGCATGTGTTGAACCCTATGTCAGTGTCTTTCTGAATCAGGGCCAAGTGAAATCGTGGCGAATAGACTACAGGCTGTAACATGACTGGCATAAGTAATAATAGTGTCTTTCCAGGTGTTTTGCAGACTGATTATTTTTGACCATGCCTTTTCAGGCTTGCTGTTATTTCCCTTTGAATACAAAGAGATATTATCGTGCTTACAATGAGATGACTTACTTTATTATTCCCGAATGTAAGGAAATTTGTCCAATAGTTGAAAGATAGCCGACAGGATAGATTAAAGAAAAAAACTTCTACACTATTAAGTGAATTATTATTACTTTTGTAAACAGATTCCATAATTATATTCTGACGATATGAAAAAGTTATTTCTTTCATTCATGGCGGTGACATTATTTGTTGTCGCAGGAGCACAGACTCCTAAAAATGTAAAGTATAAGTTTACTGAGGCCAATGACCTGACTATGATTGGGCGTATGTTTGACAATAATCCCAATCCATATCATCGTGTGGACACAGTGAAATACAAGGGGTTTACTGAAAAGGAGAATCTCCAGGTGAGGGAATCTAGTGGTATGGCTTGTGTTTTTAAGACCAATTCCACAACGGTTTCAGTTAAGACCGAGTATGGATATCCTGAGTTCCCGACAAATACAAACGGACAATCAGCCAGAGGGTATGATCTTTATATTAAGAAAGATGGCAGATGGCTGTTTGCCGCTTCTGGTGTCGTCTCGGCACAGTCCCGTACAGACAACAAGTTGTCATCCAATTGTGTGCTTATCTCTGATATGGATAAGTCTGAGAAAGAGTGCTTGCTGTATTTCCCTCTCTATAGCGAGGTGAGGTCGGTTAAGGTGGGTGTTGAAGAGGATGCTTGGATTCAGGCCCTTCCGACTCCTTTCCGTCATCGTGTAGCCATTTGGGGTTCAAGTTATACACATGGTTCAAGTACATCTCGTCCAGGTATGGCATATCCAGCACAATTTACACGCAGTACGGGCATCCAGTTACTGAGTCTTGGATGTAGTGGTAATTGCAAATTGCAACCTTATTTCTGTGATGTTCTCTGTGATGTGAAAGCTGAGGCGTTCATATTTGATTCATTCTCTAACCCTTCTGCTGAAATGATTAAGGAACGCCTGTTCCCGTTCATTGAAAAAATGCAAAAGGCTCATCCTGGCATACCATTGATTTTCCAGCAGACTATTCGTCGTGAGAGCCGTAATTTCAGTCTGAGCAGGGAGGCCTATGAGCAGGCAAAGCAGGATATGGCAGAAAAACTGATGTATGAAGCGGTGAAAAAATATAAGGATGTATATTTTGTTCGTCCTAATGCAACAGGAATTGCCAATGAACATTCTGTGGATGGTGTACATCCAGACAACTATGGCTATACCCTCTGGGAAAAGAGTGTGGAGAACGACATTGTCCAGATTCTGAGGAAATATGGTATAAGATAAACTTGACGGAAGTAATAGAAAGAACTCTCCAAATCTCATAAGACTTGGAGAGTTCTTTTGTTTTTATGGATATCAATAAGAGACGATGCCCTGTTATTGCTTGTTCTGCGCAATGCGTGCTTTCAACTCCCAGGTACGTATGCGGTCTTTGTACAGGTTGTTGGCATTCATCTTGACTATGTCGCAGTTGGCATCGGAGTTATCGTCCCAACGACGGCAATTGTAAACAACATCGTAGATTCGCCCGATTTGGTATTCGCGGCTGATTCGCAAACCTACGGCATAATCTTCGCCATATTTGGTTGTCGGGAAGTTAATGGTGCGGAGCATCGGTACATAGAAACCTCGTGGAGCTCCGAGACCGTTTATTCTAAGAGCGTTGTTGCGTCCATTCTCTGGTGTCCATTCCTTATGGTCGATAATGCCTGGAGGAATGGTTTCCATTTTAAAGTTGGTCATGCGGTAGGTTCCTACCACCATAGCACAATTTTGAGAATAGAAGGCATCAACAAAACGTTGTACGGTGTTTTCGTCAGAATAGACATCATCAGAGTCAAGTTGGATAGCAAACTTGCCACATTGTGGATGGTGGATGGCCACATTCCAATTGCCGCCGATGGCGTGATAGGTTTTGTCCTGGGCAATGTAAATGAGTTTGGGATTGTCGGTAAACGACTTGATGATGTCAACTGACCCGTCGGTGGAGTTATCATCAACAACAATGACATTGTATTTGAAAGTTGTTTTCTGATTAAGGGCAGATGTAATGGCATCTCCGATTGTCCTTACGCGGTTTTTGCATGGGATGATTACGGAGGCCTCATACTCAAAATTGTCATTCTCAAACTCAATGTGCCTGAATGTCGGCTTCAGATAGCCGTTGATGTCTTTAAGATGCTGTGTGCAAATTTGTTCCATTTCAATTTGCACCGCCCTGTTTTTGGGGTCGACATAGTCAAAAATCTTCTCGCCAGACTTTCTGTTGTCGGTCTCAATTTCATAATAAAGGTATTCATTGATATGCTCGAGTGAACCTTTCTGGGAAACTTTCAGACGAAGGTCGTAAAGGGCACCGAATTGATAATCGGCATCCATCCTCCCGACAGCTTCTTTGATGGCACTGGCTTTATAAAGCAGTACAGAGCCGAAATCAAAGTCATCGCGCAAGGCTCCCAACTGATAGTCAATAACGGGAGCCTCGGTATGAGTGTTGCCTGTGTGGTTGAAGTGGTCGGCATATACCATTGCGGCATTGGTGTCGTCGGCAATGTTGAGCATGCGCTCAACGGCAAACAGGATAAAACTTAGCTCTGAATATTTGGTGTAAATCAGGGAGAAGTCTGTGTTACTTGCATTGGCAATCTTGCGAATGCAGTCGGTGCTTTTGAGCGATGTAGTCTGAATAATGTTACAACCGGGAATTACTTCGTCAGAAGATTCAGGAGTCTTGAGAAGAAAGATCTCGGCTATTTCTTCTTCTTTCTTCAGATTTTCAATAGTAATTCCTGCCTGAACTGGATTTTGAAAAGGAATAAAACAAGTGATTCTTTTCATAATATTGTTATTTGGTTTTTATATCTGGATTGTACTTAAATATAGTTTTGCTTTAAGTCGTTAAGACTTACAAGATCATTGACAATGGCATATATGGTCAATCCTGCAGTGGAATGGATTTTGAGTTTTCTGCAGATGTTCTTGCGGTGTGTGATAACCGTATTAACGGATATATATAGCTTTGCGGCAATTTCTTTGTTGGTTAGCCCCTGTACGATACAGCAAACGAGTTCTTTTTCTCTTTCTGACAATTCCTCAGGTTCTGTGGCTTGCCTCCTTTGGCTGGAGTTATCTGCAAGGGAAATATTTCTTTCCAGTTGTTGTACAGCCGGAACAAACAGCATATCCTCCAATTCGCAATGGGCCTTCAAGGTGCTTCCTAACCGGAAAATCTGTTCTAAAACTGTGTAGATATGCTCTTGATGGGTAGGCTCTGGAGAGGTGTAGTATTTTATGACGATGTTCCTGAGTTCGGTTAGCTTCTGATCCATTCCCTCATGGCTCTTCATGAGGTCAGAGATGTGGAAATGGGGGTTCTTCTGTCCGTCAAGCAGTAGTTTGACGTATGGGAAGATGCGGGTATTCTCGAATTTTGTATGGTGTTTTACGGCATCAACATATTCATCGTAGAACTTGATAATAAGAAATGCTACCTTGTTGGTCTCTGAACAGTTGATTGCCTCAATGAGAAGGCGTCTGACATAAGGGAGGAGAAAGTTGTGGAAATAGTGATGACAACGGATGAGGTAATCCATTAATGCTTCTACAGAGACTTTGTCAATATAGTATCCCACAATATCTTTACCATGTTTTGTGTAGTTGGCAAGCGTGAGGAATGTAGTGGGATCAACATTGCTGTTTTCGCAAACTTCCTGAACGGTTTTCTCTCCGAATCCCAGCGGTAGTCCCATACGGCTCATGATTTGTAGTATACGATTGTCATCCTGGATGACATCGTACATTTTGTCGCTCGTATGATATATCGTGGGCATTGTTTTGATTAAAAGTTTTGCAAATTTAGTAAAAAATCCTGACTCTATGGGAAAAGAGAATTGAAAAGACTTATTCTTCTGTGGAATAGATATAATTCTTTGTGAAATATGAAAAGAAAGAATAAAGGTTGCAATGTTGAATGATAAATTTCGTCTCGAAAATGTATGCTATAGCCATTGTAAGAGGCGATTGCCGGGAAGAGGTTGCAATTCTCTTATTTCAGAAAATTGTCATATCCGTAGATATCGGGATAGAAGACAATCTCGTTGCTGCCAGGTTGCGGATAGCATGTATAATAAATGATATATAGATTTATTGTCTTGTCAAACGGGCAAGTCTTGAGTGGAATGAAATCTGGTTTTTCTTGTAATTGCTCTTCTGTGTATTCAACAGATTTCCTTATGCGGTCAATATACGCCTCGCTCTTCCCGCCAAAGAGGAATCGTGCTAAATGGAAAGGTTTCTCCAGACGGATGCAACCATGGCTGACTCCACGAATGATACGCCTGAAAGCGCCTTTGTTATTAGTGTCGTGCAGATAGATGGAGAAGCTGTTGGGGAATCTGAAGATCATCCTCCCTAATGAATTGTCGTTTCCCTGATCCTGCCGTACTCTATATCTTCCGGAGAGCATCATGGAAGCATCAATGTCCATCGGGGAGATGAATTCACCTGTTGATTTGTCGATTATCTTGTACCGGTTGCGATTGAAATAATCGGAGTCGTTCATGTGAAAAGGTACAATCTCCTTGCGAATAATGCTTTGTGGTATTATCCAGTAGGGGTTTAACTCCAAATGGCTGAGTTTGCTCGTCAAGAGAGGTGTCTTGTGTCTTTTACTTCCGAAACAGATTTTCATCTGGCATGAGGAGTCACCTTTGATATTATAGGCATAGAGCTGCTGAGAAGGGATATTAATTGTTATCCTAACATCTTCTTTTTCAGGCTTTGGCAGACGCCATCGTGCACGTTCTATATTCACAGCGAGGGTTCGCGCCTGCTCTGGCGTATTCCCGGGGGTGTTAAACCTGTGTACGAGTTTCTTGTATATGTCGCCCGTCGGTTGCACACTGGCGAGAAATGTGTTAGTATTTCTTGACCTGATGCTATTCAGGGCAGTTTCTATAAAACTCTTGTCGGGGATTTCTGACGGTAAGTCATACAATAGCTTGAAAGGGGATTTGACGTCATTGTCTTCGACGTGGTCAATTTGGTTGAGTTGTTTATGGGGATTGACAAAACCAAATCTTTGTCCACAGGCATATCGTAGAAATCCTTTCGTAAGATAGTATTCTAAAAATGCAGAAGTTCTGCTTATGGTATGTGATTGGTCAAAGTCCAAATTGCGTAACCTGCTGAGGTTCTCCTCTATAGTCTTGACAAATACATGGGAGGATGGGATACCTGTTGTGTCAATGCCTCTTAGCCATGATAAAACGGTGTCGCAGCTTTCGCTACATCCGTAACGGTTTATCCATAGATAAGGATTCCCTCCAGCATAGTATGTATTGCATTCTATATCAATATACTTGCTGTCCTTGGTACTGAGTCGCAGAGAATCTATGTAGTATTTCAGTTTTTTTGTACTGAAAGTGTAGGCATTGTCCTGAATATCCCTGATGTTATTGAAAGAGATATCCTTATAAGGATAATGTGTCTTATTGTCCAAGCATCCGGTTAGCAGAGATAACAAAAAAAATAAAAGAATTCCTGGAATCCTTTTACTCATATTATTAACTGATAAGCGTGTAAAGAAACTCACTTCCCAGAATTAACGCAGAGATACCTTACGAACAAATTTACCTACTTTTAATATGTAGATGCCTTTTGGGAGATTCAGACTAATGGTCTTATCCTCGCTGTCAATGCGGAATGTCAGGATACGGACACCTGTAACATTATATACTTCCAATATTTGACTATTGCCATTTTGAATACGAACATTAGACCCATTGACATAACACTTTGTCTCAGGTTCAATTTGTTCTATTCCTGCTTCTGATGCAGCCCAAGCACTTTCAGCTGTCATCGGGATAGCTGTTGCTATGATGAACATGAATGCTAATATAGTACCTCGGAATGTCATTATTTGAAATATTTGTCGCAAAGATAAAACCAAAAACTCAAATAACCAAATTTTATTGTAAAATTATGATATAAAAATAAAAAATTTAACTGAGATTCTTTTCTGGAGGCAATGTAAGTCATTCAAAAGTCTGAAATAATGTCTTAGAGTTGTATGGTCAATCCCTCCTGGGCAGCTATGGTGTTGGGAAATACTTCTTGGGCTTCATTGAGAAGAGGGTTTATGTCTGTGTATCGGGCAGAAAAATGGCCAATCATCAATTGCTTCGCATGGCAGTTTCTTGCCATTATGGCTGCTTGGCGGGCTGTTGAATGGAAAGTCAACTTGGCTATTTCCTCTTCTTCCGTACCGAAGGTAGATTCGTGATATAGTAGGTCAATATCTTTAAGATATGGCTGAAGGCTTTCATTATATGCTGTGTCGGAACAGTAAGCATAACTTCGTGTTGGTGCCGGAGGGAGAGTAAGGGCTTCGTTCTTGATAATAGTGCCGTCAGGCATTATCCAGTCGGCCCCATTCTTGATGAGATTCAGGTAGGAGTTAGGTATGCCGTAGAAATCTGTCTTTTTCCGGTGTATATGGGGTAGTGTGGGTTTTTCCTTGAACAGGAAGCCGCAGCATGGAATCCTGTGTTTAAGAGGTAGTGTGTATACTTCCATGGAGCGATCTTCGTAGATTAGTTGATGTGTGTCGGTTTGCAAAGGGTGGAAAACCACTTGGTATTCCATGCCATCACAAAAAGTGTTGAGTTGCGTCTGGAGAATACCTTCAAAAGATTCGGGAGCGTAAATGTGAAGAGCTGCTGTTCTGCCTAATAGCCCCATTGAAGATATCAGCCCTATGAGTCCGAAACAATGGTCACCATGCATGTGGGAGATAAAGATGTTTCTTAGTTTCTGAAACCCCATTTTATAAGTGCGCATTTGCATTTGTGTCCCTTCCCCACAGTCAATCATAGAGAACTTCTCGCGTATATTGACAATTTGGGAAGCAGGATGTCGTAGTGAGGTAGGTGATGCACTACCGCAACCTAAGATGGTGATTTCAAATTTTTCCATGTGTCTGGTGCTTAATTAAAGAGGGGAAGCTCTTTGAAATTGAACTCCCCCTCAAAATTGTATGGAGAAAAATATTAATCCTTCTCGTTTTCCATTTTCTCTTTCAAAGCTGCAAGTGCATCAAGGTCTCCAAGTGTTGTTGATGCAGCCTGATTCTGGATCTCAGGAATTTCATTCTGCTGCTTCTTGGGAGCTTGTGCTTTGCGTTCAGCGCGCTCTTCATCTTCAAATGTGCGGCTGTGAGAAAGAATGATGCGACGGGTCACTTTGTTGAATTCAAGAACCTTGAACGGCAGTTTCTCATTTACTTGTGCCTTTGTCTTGTCTTTCTTAATAAGGTGCTTAGGTGTAGCGAAACCGTCAATGCCATATTCTAACTGAATAACATCACCGTTCTCATGTTCCTCGACAATGGTACCTTCGTGGATAGAGCCTACAGTAAATATGGTTTCGAATACATCCCATGGATTTTCTTCAGTCTGCTTGTGTCCCAGACTCAGGCGACGATTCTCCTTGTCAATTTCAAGAACAACAACGTCAATTTCAGCACCTATCTGAGTAACCTCTGACGGGTGTTTGATTTTCTTTGTCCAGCTGAGGTCAGAGATGTGAATCAAACCGTCAACGCCTTCTTTGAGTTCAACAAATACGCCGAAGTTTGTAAAGTTGCGAACTTTGGCGGTGTGCTTGCTACCTACAGGATATGACTCGTCTATGTTCTGCCAAGGATCTTCTGTCAGTTGCTTGATGCCCAAAGACATCTTGCGCTGCTCGCGGTCCAGTGTAAGGATAACGGCATCAACTTCGTCACCGACTTTCATGAAGTCTTGAGCGCTTCTAAGATGTGAGCTCCAGCTCATTTCAGAAACATGTATCAGACCTTCAACACCAGGAGCAACCTCAATGAATGCACCGTAGTCAGTCATCACAACAACCTTGCCGTGAATCTTGTCACCTACTTTGAGGTCTGGATCAAGAGCATCCCATGGGTGTGGGGTCAACTGCTTGAGTCCAAGCTGGATGCGCTTCTTCTCGTCGTCAAAGTCAATAATAACAACTTTGATTTGCTGGCCGATTTCTACAATCTCGTGAGGATCGTTTACACGACCCCATGAAAGGTCTGTGATGTGGATCAAACCATCTACGCCGCCAAGGTCGATGAATACACCATAAGAGGTAATGTTCTTGATTTCACCTTCAAGGATTTGGCCTTTCTGCAGTTTGCTGATGATTTCTTTCTTCTGAGCTTCAATTTCAGCTTCAATAAGAGCTTTGTGGGATACGACAACATTTTTGTATTCCTGATTGATTTTAACAACCTGAAATTCCATTGTCTTGCCAACAAAGATGTCGTAGTCGCGGATAGGTTTAACGTCAATCTGGGAACCTGGCAAGAATGCCTCGATGCCAAATACGTCAACAATCATACCACCCTTGGTGCGAGCCTTAACAAAGCCCTTAACAGTTTCTTTGTCCTCAAGAGCTTTATTAACTTTGTCCCAACCTTCTTTTGCGCGGGCCTTCTTGTGGGACAGGAGAAGCTGGCCTTTTTTATCTTCTTCCTTTTCGATGTAAACCTCTACTTCGTCACCGATTTTCAAATCGGGGTTGTAGCGGAATTCATTGGCGTTGATAACGCCGTCTGACTTGTAGCCTATATCAACAAGAACTTCGCGTTTGTTGATAGCGATCACGGTACCTTTCACTACTTCGTGTTCTGCAACTTGCTTGAAAGATTCGCCGTAGGCTTCTTCAATCTTTTTCTGCTCTTCAGATGCGAGGGATGAACCTTCGTATGCTTCCCAATCGAAGTCTTCCTGAGGAGTAATGTTCTTTAAATCGTTCATTAAATGTTAATTAAAATTGTTAATTGATAAGTTAGACTTTATGTTGTTTTTGCTTGCGCAGGTGCAAAATTACAAATAAAGATTATAATATAGTTTTTTTTTGCTGAAAATCTTATAGATACTGTATTTTTTCGGCAGGAAATATTTATCTTCGTACCCGATTTCCAACAAATGATGCGAATTATGAAAGGTATTAGATTAATATTGGTTTTCCTGATTGTTGTGGCATCAGTGTGTTCCTGTGGCAACAAACCTTCAAGTGGTGTAGCATCTCAACCAGTGGCTGAGGTAGATACTCCAATAGTAATCATCCAGATAAAGGACTCTACCTTGTACGGCCGGGCTGGCGACTGTGGGATGAGCACTTTTTGTCTGATTTGTGACAATGGAGACACTATATATGTGGACCGTACCTCAGAAGCAGGTGTGGATGGCGTAATCTATGGTGATTTGGTTCTGGATGACCGTTTCTGTATGATTACTGCCGATAACAATCAGTCATTGGTTAGCGCCATTAACTTGACTCAGCTGGATGCATTTGTTAAGGATTATAAAATCATTAATGGCAGGTTAATCATGAAAGGCTCAAATCCAGAGAAAGGTGATACCGTTCAGATTGTAAAGCTCACTCGTCAGTCTCTTGTTGTAAAAGACTTACACGGAGAACGCATCCTGTCACGACTTCACGAAGGTCAGTAACTGGTGTGAACTCTATTCCGTAAAATATTAGGTTTCCTCCTAAAGAATTTTTAAACTCTTATGGCATGAGTAGGACCCATGTCAGAATACACGCTAAGACTCTGCGTGGTATTTAATGAGTCCTTCCATAGGACCTTTGACGATGTCGCCCACCTCAAAGCCCTCTAATCTGGCTGCTTCCTTAAGCTCTTCTTCATAGGAGAAGGCCAGGCCGCCCACAAAGTTTACTTTCAATTCAGGGCGTTTGTAGGGAGCTATGCAGCGAGAGAAGAATAGCCTGAAATTCTTGATGGCGAGTTCTTTGAGAAGCGGTTCTTCATTTTTGTGTCTTGAGACAAAAGGTGCCATGCTGGCAAGGAAACGGCTTGGCATAGGTTGCCGATAGACTTTATCTAGGAAATCTGCCTTGGTCAGTTGTACTTCGTCAAAGAACATTTGGGTGATTCTTTCTGGCATAATGCCTTTTAAGATATCGGCAACAAGTGTCTTGCCGATTACTGCTCCGCTTCCTTCATCTCCAAGGATGTATCCGAGCGAAGGAGTGTTTTCGGCGATGTTTTCACCATCGTAGTAACAGCTGTTTGAACCTGTGCCGAGAATACATGCTATGCCAGGGTGGTGACCGCATAGTCCTCTGGCAGAGCCGAGTAGGTCGGAACTGACAAAAACCTCTTTACTCTCAGGGAAAGCCCTGCGCAGTAAATTCTCCATGATAATACACTTTTCGGGCGTACAACCTGCGCCATAGAAAAATATATCGGGGTCTTTTGTCCCTTTAGGTAATTGGGGGATGAGTTCTTCCTCTAAGATTTTTTCAATAATATCCTCACTGGCTTGAAAAGGATTCATGCCAAGAGTATAAATACGAGCTGTAATAGCGTTGTTGTTTACGAGTGCCCAGTCAGTTTTCGTGGCACCTCCGTCTGCGATAAGATACATGACTTAAATATTTAATTGTTTTTGTTTTTGAAAAGTACTGCAGAGACAAGAACGGTTATAAATCCGCTTCCTGTTGCGATAAGGTAGAAGGTCTGGTAGCCTAAACTGGTTTGTAGCCAGCCAGAAATGAGACCTGGCAGCATCATGCCTAGTGCCATGACGGCTGTACAGAGGGTATAATGATAACGTTCATGTGCCCCTTGCGAGAAATGAAGCATAAAATACATGTAGGCTGCTAATCCGAAACCGTAGCCGAACTGTTCAATGAAAATAAAGGAGCATATAAGTCCGAAATGGCTGATATGCATCCAGCAGATATATAAATAGAGCAGTTGTGGCAACGCTATGCCCATAGCACATGGCCATAACCATTTTCGTAGGCCGTCTGTTCCAATCAGGTTGTTTCCGATAATGCTGCCTACCGAAAGGCCTATAATGCCAATGGTACCTTGTGCGAACCCTATTTGAGAAAGGCTGAGCCCTAACCCTCCCTTGGATATGGGGTCAATAAAAAACAACAGATTTATTTTTGCGGTAAGTGCCTTGGGTATGATGAATAACAATATGAATAAGGCTGCAAGGATAACAGCCTTTTTCTCCAGAGGCAACGCAAAGTTGTTCTTCGTGGATAACGCCGGGATATTTCTGGGGAGTACAAATATGTGGTAAAGTGCACCCCCAAATACACACAAAGCGATGATACCGATTGTTAAATACCAGGCATGGCGGATTTCCCTGAAATAGGTTTCAAGACCTCCGGCAAACATCAATGTGATACCCTGTCCGACAATGATGGCGATATAATAGAGTTTGCTTCTTGTGCCGGCAAACAGGCTTTGTTGCTCGGATGTCAATGCCTGACTGTAAAGGTTGTCGGATGCTTCATCGTGGAAGGCAGATGCAAAGGCAACAATCCAAAGAGATGTAAGCAGTAAAGGCATGGACTTGGGAGTAGTGACGGCATAAGCCATGATGGCGAGTGTGGCACTGATGATGATTTGGGTGGCACAAATCCGCCATCGGGTATGGATTCTTTGGATGGGAGCCTGCCACAGTGGCTTTATGACCCATGGAAGATAGAGCAGACTGGTAAAAAAGGCAATGTGTGTGTTGTCTTCGCCCAGCCGTTTTAGAAGCATGACAGAAATAGTTGTGACAACAACATAAGGAATGCCTTCTAAAAAAAAGAGTGAAGGAATCCAAGTCCACATTTTTTGAGGGGAGCTTGTCTGCATCTTGCTATACAAGAGGTGGCGTATGTTATTTATTGTTTTTTGATGCCATATTCAGGGTCAATCTTGCGGTAGGCAAAAAGCGTTATGACAAGTGTGATGGAGCAGCAGGCTATAACCATCCAGAAGAAGTTAACATAACCGATGGCTTCCTGGATGTAACCTGCAACAAAGCCTGGCAGCATCATACTCAAAGCCATGAAAGCCGTACAGATGGCATAATGGGAAGTCTTGAATTCTCCTTCGGAGAAATACATCATGTAAAGCATGTAAGCTGTAAATCCGAAACCGTAGCCAAACTGTTCAATGGCGATAGCTGTGCCGATAGCGAGGATGTTGGTAGGCATTGCCATTGACAGGTAAACAAATGCAAAGTCAGGAAGGGTGATGCTGAGTGCCATCCACCAAAGCGCTTTTTTGAGACCTACTCGCGACGAGAAAATACCGCCGACTATGCCTCCGAGCAGAAGCATGATAACACCTATGGTACCATAAACCAAACCTACTACATCTGTGTTCAGGCCCAGACCTCCGTTGTCAGATGAGGCAACAAGGAAGGGCTGGCATATTTTTACCAGAAATCCTTCAGGCAGGCGATACAGGAGCATGAAGGTGATGGCCAGAAGTGCGCCGGGTTTTGTGAAAAAGGTCGCAAAAGAGTTTCCCAGTTCTTTCAATGTCGAAGAACCGTTTCCTGTTGTGATGCGAGGTTTGTCATTCTGGGATTTTGGCAGGGCAAAGATATGATAGAATGTGACCAGAAAGAATGTTGCTGCGGCTACTCCCAGGGTTATCTGCCATGATAGGGGAATGTTGCCTGTGTTCTTTTCAATGGTACCTGCAATATATACCAGAACGCCTTGTCCGAATACAGAGGAAATACGGTAGAATGTGTTTCTTACGCCGATAAAGGCGGCCTGGCTGCTGGGGTTGTGTGCCAGCATATAGTAGCCGTCGGCTGCTATGTCGTGTGTGGCGGAGGCAAATGCTGTGATGATAAACAGAATCAGTGATAACCAGAATATGCTGATCGGTGTGTTCCCGCTTGCAATGATGTCCTGAGACGGCATTGGCAGACTGATCGCCAGGACAATCATCATGGCGGTCATCAGGATTTGCATGGAAGTAATCCACCATCTTTTGGTCTTCACCACATCAACGATAGGGCTCCATATTCCCTTGAGGAACCATGGGAAATATAGCAGGGTGGTAAAGAATGCCATATCTCCGTTGGGTACACCCATCTTGGTGAACATCATTACCGAGATGTTATTGACGAGGAAATAGGGGATGCCTTCAGCAAAATACAGCGTGGGTATCCATAGCCAGGGACTCTTTTCGTTTATTGCTTTCATTTTTGATGATATGTTTCTGTCTTAATAAATCTTTTCAATATTTGCGTTCTGATAATAGTGTAGCAGAATCTTGTCATAAGGATAGCCCTTGGCGCCCATGACAGCTGCGCCTATCTGGCAGAGGCCAACACCATGTCCCCAGCCGGCACCATGGAGGATGAATTTCTGAGGAATGCCGTCACACACATCCTCCTTGTCAATCACGAAAGCGGAACTGTATAGATGGGATGTTGACAGGATGCGCCTAATGACCAGTTCCTTGCCAACGGTGTAAGTCCGCTTGGAGCCTATGATGCGCAGCTTGTATATTCTTCCGCTGAGACCTCGTTCCAATGGTATCAAGTCCAGGATGTTGCCTAAGTCTTTTCCCGTACCTCGTTCAATGAGCCGGCGTATGTCCTCCTGGCTGTATTCCTGTTTCCATCTGTAGAAATCCATGGTTTCAAGGTCATAGTCGTTAAGGACCTGACCCAATATGGCCTTGTCCTGAGTGTTGCAGAAGGCAGGAGGATTGGAGCGTATCCATTTCTCAGCCTCTGACTCAACAGTCAGGTCCGGGAAATTCCTCTCCTCTGGCAGGCGGTCGCAGACGGCTGTAAGATATTTGTATCGAATGTTTTCCCAGCAAACATTGTACTCCTCGGTTATTCCGCCACAGCATTTATAGAACCGTGCGTCACAGATGTTGTCGTCAGAGGTCAGCACCATGCCCCATGTTTCCTTTATGGCTTGGGCCACAGTGGGACCCACGGCTTTCTGTATGCCCTGATAGCGTTGGCAGTGGTCGTCTGCGCAGACATCAAACAAGACATGGTCCTCTCTGTCGTTCCAGCCCATGTATTCGTTGTCTGTGTCAATGCGCTCGTCGTCATGGGTGCCTTCGTGACCGTCAAGCCGGTTCTCAATTTGTTTGAGCAGCCAGCTTCTGCTGATAATGGCGGCAGCTTTGAGAAATTCCAGACTGGATGTGGCACTCATTTCGCTGCTGATAACGCTGAGGAGATAGTCCTCAATGTGTACACAGTTTATTGCGATGATTTTGTTCTCGTGGGCAAGCAGTCTGAGGCTTCCCTGGAATGTCTGCTGCTCCTTGCGCTGCCAGTGGAAGTCAATGCCGATGACTACGTCCTTAAGCGTAAAGCTGTTGTCTCTGTTGTCCTCGGGGGTGAAAGTCAGTTCGTTTACCTTTATGCCGTTCCATACCACCATGCCGTCAGAAATAGTTGCTGTCTGCTGTCCTGATACAGGCTTGGGACGGTCGCTTCCTTCAGCTGTCGCGCTGACAGAGTAGGGACCGTTTAGCGTGAATGAGATTTCAGGGCTTTCTGTTATGCCGACGGTAACGTAAGGGTGTTCCCTCCAATAGTTTCTATCCATGATCTGTGATGTTTCAGTCAGTTGCGGTTGCTAAGTTATAAAAAAAAACACACATACTGACTCGCTTTGACTTTTAGTTTTCTATAATCCCGCATACTTTATAGGCTCATCCGCAAGCCCCAGCGTTTAGATTTAGACAAAAACAATAAAAACCCTCACTTCAGTATGTGTCGGACTTAGAGTCATTGTAAGATTCAAGGTAACTATTTTTCCTTGTGAGCAAGCTCGCAGATAAAAATATCTACCTCACATCTTTGTCTCTTACAGAGCCATCGCATACTTCGTGAGCAAAGACATCGCCCTTCGGGCTAAAAAAATGAGCCTCACCCCCCCCAAAAAAAAAATAACTTTTCATGCAGATATTCAAAATTTATTAATAATTTTGCGACAAATATAAATTAAGAAACAGTATTATGAAAAGATCAATGCTATTATGCCTGATCATGGCAAGCATGACCGTGATGGGCGGAAACGCAACAGCGTTGTTCAGCGACACAATAGTTGGTATTGTTTTTGGAGACCAGTATTATGCTCAATTTTATGATGCACAAAAAAGAGCAGATTTAGCTAACCAACTTATTGTAGGTCACACATATCGTATCCGGGTGACTCCGTTTGATGAAAACGGAGGACAGCTGACCTCTTGATTTATAAGGAGAAACTATTTGTGCCAGTGACAATGAAAACCTCACTCCACATGCTACATGATATTTGCAGGGTTATACCCCTGTTGTTGCTCCTGTCTGTACCATTAACAATGAGAGGCGAGGGTGAAGTTATATATGAAAACATTGTTTATAGTTGGTATAGTCCTGGAACTGGTTATGCCCAGACCACTACCTCAACATCATTGGCTACGGCAAAAATCCGGTCTTATGTTACATGTAGTAATGGTGACAGAGTTAAGGTCGGATGGATAGGCCCCCAGGCCTTTGCCAAATGCCCGTATCTGAAATCCATCACAATGCCGGCTCATATAACCGCCTTTTACAGGCAGGCGTTCAAGAACTGTCAGCGCCTGCAGTCCATAGACATCCCCGAAGCGATAACCTACATAGGAGTCTCTGTCTTTGAGAACTGCTACAGCCTGAAGTCTGTCAGGCTGCCCAGCGGTATAGACAGGCTGGAGGACAGGACCTTCTATAACTGCCGCTCTCTGGAGAGGGTGGAGTTCTCCCCCAACATAACAGCCATGGGCGAGGAGGTGTTCTATGGCTGCGCCAGTCTCGACTCGGTGGTCATCCCCGGTAAGGTTGCGGAGCTGCCCAACAGGACATTCATGAACTGCGCTGGCCTGACGTCAGTCAGCATGCCTGCGGCAGTGCGCACGATCCAGAACCAGGCCTTCGCCGGATGCACCTCCCTCGCTGAGGTAACGCTGCCTGCTTACATAGCCTCGATAGGGAACGGCATCTTCATGTGGTGCACGAACCTCAGGAGGGTGGTTTTTCCCGAGAACACGGTGCGCGTGAGCATCAAGGACGCAGCCTTCGACAGCTGTGTGCGCCTGGAGACAGTCGTCCTTCCCCGGTATCTGCTAAGCATCGGCAAGTGGTCGTTCAGGAACTGCAGGAGTCTCAGGGAGATGATTGTCCCGGAAGGTTCCTCGAAGATAGGATCCTGGGCCTTCCAGAACTGTGAGAGCCTGGTCAGGGTCAGCGTTCCTGCGACGACACAGAGCATCGGCGACAGCGCCTTCTGCGGCTGCACGGCTCTGGATACCGTTGTCTGTTATATGGATGAACCCTTTGCCTTCGGCGCCGGGGCATTCGACAGGATATCCGGCCACTGCGTTCTGACGGTACCCTACGGCAGGACGCAGGCCTACCGTGCCGCCGGCTGGACGGAGGAGGTCTTCAAGGGCGGCATCAGGGAGATAGGTGCCCCGGCAGGCATCAGTACCATAAAGGTGAAGTCCAAAGACACCAGATATTACGACCTGCAGGGCCGCCCGGTGACCCGACCCGAGAAGGGCAGGATATACATCCACGACGGCAGGAAAATAGTGAGGTGATTCTTGCCGCCAGTA
>ONKB01000035.1 GCA_900318305.1 uncultured Prevotellaceae bacterium
ATAGGAAGTGGAACGCCCGATGAAGATGCTGTGACTCTAATGCAACGCATCTTGGAGGAACAGGGTGATAGTCTTCAGCACTTTTGCAGGTTGGATTATGATGATTTGATTAAATATAAAGGTATTGGTCCGGCAAAAGCCATTACCATTCTTGCTGCAACAGAATTGGCAAAACGTCGCTCTTCGAGTACAGATGAGGTGAGAATGTGTGACAAAGCCGAAGTGGCGTATGAGCTGATGTTAAATAAGATGTGTGACTTGTCTGTTGAGACATGCCATGTGATAGCGTTGAATCAGCGCCTGCAGTATATAAGCGAGAAGGAAATCTCGTCTGGAGGATATACAGCCACTATTGTTGACCCGCGAGTGGTGTTGCGGTATGTATTGTCAAAAAATGCCGTGGCAATGATATTGGCGCATAATCATCCTTCAGGTTCGCTGAAGCCGAGCAGGGAGGATGATATGTTGACAGAGCGGGTTAAACGGGCATGTGAGACAATAGGTATAAGATTCATAGACCATATTATAGTGACAAATAAAGGTTATTATAGTTATAGTGAAAACGACAGATTATAGAAACATAAGAGAGATGGAGGAAACAAGGAAGGATGATACTATAACAACGGAGGATAGAATCGTAGAAGTATTGCGTACTGTATATGATCCTGAGATTCCTGTGAATATATATGATTTGGGGCTGATTTATAACATAGATTTCCATGAGGAGACAGGTGTGGTTGATGTTGAGATGACACTTACTGCTCCAGGGTGTCCAATGGCAGATTATATTCTTGAGGATGTGCGTCAGAAATTGATGGGTATTACTGGAATATCAGATGCTAATGTAAATATCGTTTTTGAACCAGCATGGGATGAGTCAATGATGAGTGAGCAAGCAAAAGCTGATTTAGGAATGCTATAAAGATGAAAAAAGTATATTTTTTGAGTGATTCCCATCTGGGTTCGTTGGCAATTGCCGACAATAGAAAGCAGGAGTTGCGTGTGGTGCATTTCCTTGAAAGCATAAAAGAGGATGCCTCTGCAGTATATATGCTGGGGGATATCTTTGATTTCTGGCATGAATACCGCTATGTGGTTCCCAAGGGCTTTACGCGCTTGTTGGGTAAAATCAGTGAATTGACAGATAGTGGCATAGAAGTGCATTTCTTTACAGGAAACCATGATTTGTGGTGTGGTGATTATCTTGAAAAGGAATGTGGCGTGATTATACATCGTAATTTGCTACATATAACTATAGGAGAGAAAGATTTCTGTATTGGTCATGGTGATGGCATGGACAAAAAGGAGAAATCTTATCTGATATTACGTAGTATATTTCATAACAAAGTATGTCAGAAATTGTTTGCCGCTATACATCCCCGATGGGGAATTTGTTTCGGATTAGAATGGGCACGTCGCAGTCGTTTGAAGCATGAGAAAGTAGAGGGTTTCTTCGACGGTGTCAAAAATGATGGTATCTATCGTTTTTCAGAACATTATTTGAAGGAATACCCTGAAATAGATTATTTCATCTATGGTCACCGTCATGTTGACGTAGATATTATGATGAACGATAAGACGCGTTTTATTATTCTTGGCGACTGGGTTAGTAAATTCTCCTATGCTGAGTTTAATGGCACGACGATAGAGCTAAAACACTACCAAGATAATTTCTAAAAAACAATTGATATGCATTTTCTTGGCTCTGACAGGATAAATAGGTTTTTGTTGTCAACATGTTTTTTACTGAGTTTCCTTACTTTGTCGGCAGATAGATTCGATCAGTTATGGAAGGATGTTGATGAAAGCCAGGCACAAGACTTGCCCCAGACAACGCTAAAGAAAATCGATAGAATAATTTCTCTGTCTCGGGAAAAGGAGCACGGAGGTCACTTGATGAAGGCTATAATGATGAAATATCACCTTCGTCAGGACATATCTCCGGATAGTGCGATAACGTTTATTCCTGTTATAGAAAAAAGCCTGAAAGCAGAGAAGTCGCCCGTAATGCAATCATTATTTCATGTTGCCTTAGGGGCTTTGTACAATTCATTGCCTTATGAAGAAGATAGGCAGGCAATCCATAAGAGTGTAACTCATTATTCCCAGTCAATGCTCAAGCCCATGCTATTGTTAAAGGCTAAGGCAACGGATTATGTTCCTATGGTAATCATCCGCGAAGACAGCCGTTATTATAATGATGCCTTATTGAGTGTGGTGGCAAAATATGTAACAGGAGCATTAAAGGGAATGAATGACAAAGAGTTGGCTACTGATAGCCTTGCGCAAGATATCCTGCACAGGGAGATAGTATGCTATCGTCATGAGGGAATGCGTGAGGCAGAGTTTTTTGCATTGATAGATTCGGCAAGCCTGTTTATGCAGAAGAATCAGAAGGAATTGTTCCTGAAGGAGATGATTAATCGTTTCTCTGAAACAGATGTTTGTGCTGAGGCATATCTCCAATTATCCAAATTGCAACCTGACACGATTGCATGGCAGACACTGGAAAAAGCACTGAAGTTATATCCGGCTTGCAAGATAAAAGGTCAGATACAGAATAGTCTTGCTAATCTTGCACGTCCGGAATTGAGAGTAACTTTATCCCACGCACAGATGTTACCGTCAAGTAAGGGGACTATAACTGTTGAAGGACGTAATGTGACAGAATGCAGGTTAGTGTTCTATAAGACGCGTTATACGGCTCAAAGGTTAGGGGAGATGAATTCTCTCCTTTCTGAAAAAAACGTGCAATTAGGTCCAATAGCCATGTCGATACCTGTTTCTCTGCCACTGGGGATACCTGCCCAATGGACGAAATCTGAGGTGAGTTATAGTTTTACTGATCCGGGAATATATATTGCTTCGTTGGAGGGTCTGAATTGTGACAAAGTATATGAACCATTATATGTGACGGGTCTTCATATCATGAGTATTCCGTTGCCGGATAAGAATGTGCGTGTTGTGGTGAGTGAGGCAAAAAGTGGTAAGCCTGTTCCAGATGCACAAGTGGTGCTATGTTCAACAAATAAAGAAAAAACTTTGTACAAAACTGTAAAGACCGATGCTAATGGCGAGGTCTTGATACCAGAGAAAGACCAAGGACAGAAGATGATGTATCCGGTGGCTTATGGTGACAGTTATTGCCCGGGGTTATACCTGAATAAAAACTATACGCCGAGGGATGTTTTGGAGAAAACCGATGTAACGTTGTCGTTATATACAGACCGGGCAATATATCGTCCTGGACAAATTGTACATGTAGGCGGTTTTATATATGCGAAGCAGAGAGACGAAGTACAAGTGGTTGCCAACCGAAGTGTCAAGTTGAAACTGTTGGATGCTAATCATAAAGAAGTTTCAACCCAATCATTGCAAACCGATGAGTTTGGCGCCATCAAATCGTCTTTTGAATTGCCTGCACATTGTTTGAACGGCACTTTCCGTATTGAAGGTGATGGTTTGGGATCTGTGCAGTTCAAAGTGGAGGAATATAAACGTCCGACATTTACTGTCACAATAGACGACGTGAAGACATCCTATGTTGTCGGCGATACAGTTATTCTTAGTGGTATGGTGAAGACCTATACAGGATTCCCGGTTGCCAATACCCCGGTAGCTTATTCAGTAAGGCGTTCAAGGGCTTTCTGGTATTACTACCGCAATCAGTACAAGGAAAGACTTACTCAGGATACAGTTTTTACAGATAATTCAGGCAGGTTTTTTATTCCTGTGGTATTAAGAATCAATGAAGATCCGGAGCCCTGTTTCTATCAATTTGCTACTGATGTGAGGGTAACTGCAGAGAATGGCGAGACTGAAAATACCTCCTATTCCCTGTATGTTGGAAACCGTCCTGCAACTTTATCAACAACACTTCCAGGGATAATCTGCAAAGAGAAGGTTCCATCTGTTACGATTACTGAGAGAAATATGCAAGGAAGAACTATTCCTGGAAAGGTGATGGTTCGTTTATATAAAGACAGCAAGTTGATAAGGTCGGCTGAGTGGGAATTGGGCGTGCCTGTATCAGCAAAGTTTATTCAGGCTTTGCCTTCTGGTAGATATCAGCTGGTAGCTGTTCCGTCTGATAGAACGGATTCTCTTGTGGTTTTGAAACATCAGTTTTCTGTTTTTTCCTTGAACGACAAAAAGGTGGAGGAGCAACCATTGTTGGTTTACGCAACAAGTGATACATTCTCTGAACCCGTATCGGTCTTTGTCGGAACATCCAATAAGGATGTTTACCTTCATTATGATTGTTTCGCTGGCAATAAATTGTTAGAAAGCAGAAATATAACGCTGAATGACAATACTATGTTGCTGAAGTATGATTATAAGGCAGATTATGGTGATGGTATCAGGTGTGTCTTTACATATATTAGAGACCATCATGTTTTTTCAGAAGGTATTATTATTCGGAAACCTGACCCGGATAAAAGGCTTCAAGTCCAATGGAGATCTTTCCGCGATAAGTTGCGTCCGGGACAACAGGAAACATGGGTACTCCAGATACTCAAAGGCAAACGCCCCGTGTCAGCATCTGTATTGGCGACACTTTATGATGCTTCCTTGGACAAACTGTACAAGAATGATTGGAACTTTGAACTCTATTTCAGTAGATACGTTAGGCCATATAATTGGACATGTCATCATATTGGCATGGGTTATTTGAATGCTCTGGAAAAAATGAAGAAACCATTCAAGGTCCAGTATTGGCAATTCAGCGGTTTTGACGAGAGTCTTTTTTCTCCTGTTGCCAAAATGGAAATGCTGATGGATGGAGCATTAGGTAATAAAGTAGCGGGTGTCTCCTTCAAGTCAACAAGACAGTTAGCCTCTGTGGCACTTCCAGAGAAAATGTCTGAAACAACAGACCATTCCGAGAGTAAAGTGTATAATTCTATTGCTGAACCCTCTGGTATGGTCGCAGAATCCGATGAATCGGTAAATCTGCGTACAGATTTCAGCGAAACGGCTTTTTTCTGCTCTGGCTTAACTACAAATGAGAAAGGTGAGGTACAACTGATGTTCCAGTTGCCACAATCTCTGACGCAATGGAATTTCCGTGCCTTAGCTCATGACAAAGCGATGAATTATATAAGTATTGATACTACTGTAGTGGCCTCTAAGGACTTCATGGTACAGGCAAACATGCCACGGTTCCTAAGGGTGGGTGACGAGGCAACAATTGTTGCTGCTGTGAGGAATACCTCAGGGCAGGTACAGAAGGGTATAGTCGCTTTTGACATATTGGATCCTTCGACTATGAAGGTGATAGCTCATGAGGAGAAAGGCTTTAATGTGGTTGTTCAGAAAGAGGAGAATATTGTCTTTGACATCCATCATGATGCTGGGTATCCTCTGTTAATCTGTCGTTTTATTGCAAAGGGAAGCACCTTTAGTGATGGAGAACAGTATTATCTGCCTATCCTGGATGATTTGCAGGAGATTACCGAATCATATCCATTGACTCTGGGGAGACAAGAAAAGATGGTGAATATTCCAGATACATCTGTCTTCAGGAAGGTTTCCTCCTCTTACCGCAAGTTGATTGTTGAATATACGTCAAATCCTGTCTGGAGTGCAGTTGAGGCTTTGCCCACGATTTCAAGGCCGTTGTCATATAATGCCTCTTCGTTGTCTAATTCATTCTATGCCCTGACTATGGCGGCAATGGAGGCTAAGCGTCATCCTGAGATACTCTCTTTGGCAGAGTCATGGCGTAAGGCTGGCAGTATTGACTCTGTTTATTTGTTGCTGGAACGCAATCAAGAGTTGAAGCAAATTGTTCTTGACGAGACACCCTGGGTCGCTTCAGCAGATGCAGAGCGTTCAAGACTGGAGAATTTGGCTCAACTGTTTGATTCCATAACATTGTCTTACAAACGGTTGAGTTATCTGGATCGTCTTTTGGATCTACAATCCCGCAGCGGAGGTTGGAGCTGGTATAAAGGCATGCCTGATAATCTCTGGATGACCATTAGTATTGCCGAGAATCTGGCTCGTCTTAATACGATAGCCCCCCAGATGATGCCCGAAAGGGCTGTGACGGCTCTATCACAATCTATGAGCTATATTGACGCTGAGGTGGGCCGGTGGATTCTTGATGTTGAGAAAATGGAGAGAAAAAACAAGACAAAGGTTAAAGTGCCTCATACTCTGTTGCGCTATCTTTACATTTGTGCGCTGATGAAACAGCGTACCCATCCCAATGTCACCTTCCTGTTGAGGAGACTGGAGAGCAGCGCTGTCAATTATGATATGTATGAGAAAGCTCTTGCTGTCAGGGTGTTGGCTGCCTATCAGAAGAAGGATGCTGCCCGGCTGACTCTTCAGAGTCTCATGGAGCATACCGTCTATGATCCTGAAATGGGACGCTACTTTGACACGCGACGTGCCCCCTCATTTTATGAGTCCTATCGTATTCCTACCCAGGTGGCCACAATGGAGGCCTTGGAGAGCATGGGTACCCATGCTAATCTGCTAAAGGAGATGCAACAATGGCTGTTGCAATCCAAACGCACTCAGACCTGGAATAATCCTCAGTCGGCAGCTGATGCCACCTATTATCTCTTTTCTATGGATAAAAACAGGTTGGATGCCCGACCACAGACACCTCAGATATTTGTTGTCTATCCTGATGGCGCTCGTAAGGAAGTAGTTGGACTTTCAGACATAAAAGAATCTGAGACATTGGGTTATATTTATAAGGCGGTACCTATAGAAAGGCAGATACCATCGGGCGTCGTGTTCTCCAAGAGTGATGAGCAGACTTCGTTTGCCGCTGTTTATGCGCAATATACCGTGCCTGTAAATGAAATCAAGAATATGCATTCAGGCTTATCCTTGAAATGTACTTATGAGGTGCAGCGGGGAAATTCATGGCAGATGGTTTCTTCCGATACACAGTTGCATAAGGGTGATGTTTTGAGGATTTGCTATGAAATCTCTGCTCAGCGCGATTATGATTTTGTGTCGCTTAAAGCAGGTAAGGCTGCCTGTCTTGAACCTCAGAAATTCCTTTCAGGCTATTCTTGTGAAAGTGGATGCTATCGTGAGATGGATGATGTGTCTGTACAATACTTCTTCCAACAATTATCTAAGGGCAGACATGTTTTGTATGAATTGTTCAATGTTGACCGCACGGGTACATATTCTACCTCTGCACCTGTAATACAATGTGCATATTCTCCCGAGTTCTCTGCGAGGACTGTCTCCAGGCAATTCTCAGTAAAATAATTAATCTGCTGCTGATGAAACGTTACACATTATTTTATATTCTCTTTTTTTGTGTATGTACTTTGCATGCACAACAGGATCCTGTCAGAAATAATACAGTTGAAAGAACTGTTAACGATACCCTGCGACAGGATACAGCCACTCAGAAGTCAAAGTTGGAAAAGTATCTTGATGCAGGACGTGAGATACTCTCGTCAGATACTGAGAATAAGGATTCCGTTCTCGTATCGGTGATACCTGGGGATAAGGAGAAAATAGCGAAAGTGGCCAAGGTGGCACTACCGGCTGCGTCAATTATAGGTTCTGCTGTCGGGTTGCCTTTCATGGGTGCTCTTGCTGCGGCAAAGAAGGTATCAGCAGTCAAAAAAGTATATGAAGAAAAAGTTCCCGACGAGATAAAGGATGAAATCAGCTCCCAGATAAAAGATACCAAGGAAAAGGCATCCCAGGCCTTGAAAGAGGTAATGAAGGAGACAAAAGATGAAGTCAAATTGCTTTCTTCTGCTGATTTGTCAGAGTGGAAGATGCCGTCGGCTAATTATAGTGGTATAGTTCCATTAGGGAACAACGATTATGCCGTGGTTGACGATAAGAGTGCCTCTGGTGGATTCTATGTATTTCATATTGATATTGATAGTGTCAGCGGAAAAGTAATATCAGTCTCCCGAAGTGCATTCAAGGGCATGACCGAACCCTCCAAAGAAGACTGTGAGGATATTGTATATCTGCCCCAGTGCCAGTCGGTATGGATTGCCAGCGAGGCAAATCAAACCGTTTCTGAGTACTCTATGGATGGAGCGTTGACAGGTAGGGAATTGGAGATACCCATAATGTTCTCCAAGGACAGCATAGATGCAAACCGGGGATTTGAATCGTTGACTTATGCCCCCGATTCCAATAAATTCTATACCACCACAGAAGGCGCATTGCCATATGACGGAAAGACTTCCGACGATAGGGAACCTCTGCGTATTGTGTGTTTTGACAGTACCATGATGGCTTGTGCCCAATGGGCATACCTGATGGAGAAGCCCGCTCTGAAAACAAATGCAAAGCATTATGTTCATGGCGTGCCTGCCATCCTTGCCCTGGGAAGCAATCAGATGTTGGTGATGGAGCGCGAACTGTCTGTCCCAAACAACAATATTGGTGCAAAGACGGTTATCCGTCTTTTCTGGGTTGACCTTGATGATTTACCGCCTTTGGATGATGAGGCTGTGTCTCTGAAATCGTTGCCAGCCGAGCGCTATCTGCCCAAAATGGAGATATGTAGTTTTACGACAAGCATATCATTGTCCAGATTGAATTTTGCCAATTTCGAAGGCATGTGTCTTGGACCCCAGCTTTCAGATGGCCGCCAGACCATTATTCTTATAAGCGATTCCCAGAATGGCATGGGCAACAGCTTGTACCACCTCAAGGATTATATTAAGGTAATTATCCTTTAGATATAGACTTTCCGTATAATTTTGTTGAACTCACGTTTCTTTTATAAACAATTGGTCCCCAGAAAGCATTTCCTGAGGACCAATTTTATGTTTTGTGCCAAATTACTTCACAAGCACTTTCTTGCCGCTATGGATATAGATGCCCTTTGACGGGTGTTCCA
>ONKB01000069.1 GCA_900318305.1 uncultured Prevotellaceae bacterium
ACTATGAAACTTTCCCTGTGGAAACTGGAGAGATTTTACTGCCCATACCCTAATATTATTTATATTTTTGTATATTTGCAACATACACTTGGAAGTGTATTTAAGTACATTTAGTGTTATCACTCACACAGTAGTTATTCAACAAGCAGATATACATTTATGAACAGACGATCAATGTTGAAAGCTGCCGGTAGTGCGGCAGCTGTTACGATTCTCAGCGGAATTCCGCTGAACCTGGCAGGAGAGAACCAAACAACGCCAGTCTCCCCAAAGAAACGAAAGAAGATTATGGTCATCGGAGCGCATCCCGACGATCCAGAGACTGCAGCAGGCGGTACGATGTGTCTGCTTTCTGATGCAGGACATGAAGTGGTGAGCGTCTATCTCACCCGGGGCGAAGCCGGCATCCGCGGCAAGAGCCACGAAGAAGCAGCGGCTATCCGCGAACAGGAGGCCCGAACCGCCTGCACTGTGACAAATGCCAGACCGCTGTTCATGAGCCAAATTGACGGCAGCACAGAAGTTAACCGCGACCGCTACGGAGAAATGCGGGAAATGCTTGAGCGTGAGAAACCTGACGTAGTGATTACACACTGGCCCATTGACGGCCATCGCGACCATGCCATCTGCGGCATCCTGGTACTTGATGCCTGGCGGCGGCTCAACCGCTGTTTCGAGCTATACTATTTTGAGGTGATGAGCGGCACGCAGACACAAATGTTCCATCCAACTGACTGGGTGGACATCAGCACAACACGTGAGCGCAAGTACAAGGCCTGCTATTGCCACGAAAGCCAGAACCTGAAGAGCGTGATGGAAGACTGGCACAGCCCCATGGAACTCTTCCGCGGCATTGAATGCCGCTGCACTGCCGCCGAAGCCTTTATCCATCATGTTGAACCGGTCTCACTGGTCTGACAACAGGCATTTCCACAGCAATCTACAAGCCTTCCATTACCATTGATATCACCATCGCTAAAAAACAGAAAAAAATACTGCCACATGAAAAGATTTTTCTTTCTATTTGCAGTCCTCACATTACAATTCTCAGCATCCAGCACCTTCGCCAAAGACGTGAGTATTGACAAGTATGGTGCCATGGGCGACGGTCGCACCATGAACACCGAGAACATCCAGCGTGCCATTGACGAGTGTGCAAGCACAGGCGGTGGACGTGTTGTGTTCTCCACCGGAAGTTACCTCTCCTGTGGTTTACAGTTGCGTTCCAATGTCTATCTCTACCTGCCCGAGGGATGCGAGCTGCAAGGAAGCACAGGCTACACAAAGGATTACCCCAACCGTGCCTTCATATACGCTAAAGATATTGAGAATGCCGGCATCATTGGCGGTGGCACAATCAACGGCAACGGAGGACATCCAGATGTATTGGCGCAGGGATTCGTTGTTAACGACGAGAAACGCCCTGACCTCATCCTCTTCTCCGACTGCCGCCGCATGCGCATCACAGACGTCAGCCTGCGCGAGTCGGGCCGTTGGACCGTACACCTCTTCCGCGTGGACGGCATCACCATAGATCGCATTCACCTGCGCTGTCTGGCCCAGGGCAACAATGACGGCATTGACGTGGATGCCCGCAATGTTATTATCTCCAACTGCTATATCGAGTCGGAGGACGATGGCATTTGCCTGAAAAGCGACGATCCCGACTTCATGCCAGAGAACATCGTGGTATCAAACTGCGTCATCGCCTCAAACTGCAATCCCATTAAATTCGGGACAGCATCGAGAGCTGGTTTCCGCAACGTGAACATCACCAATTGCGCCATCACACGCACTACAGAAAACCACATCTGGAACTGGCCCAAGAGGTACATAGGTATTCCCGAAGGCACTTTGACAGGATTGTCAGGCATCGCTATCGAGAGTGCTGACGGCGGCATCATCGAACATGTGAACATATCAAACATCACGATGGAAGGCATCATTACACCGATATTCATCTGTCTGAACCACCGTAGCGGCACTACGGGTCAGATTCGCGACATTAATATTAGTAATGTGTCGGCAAAGGCCGAGGGCATTATTCCCTGCCTCATCACTGGCTCTGCCACAAACCGCATCCAAGATATCGTGCTACGCAACATCCGCGTAGAACATGCTGGAGGTCAGCCTGCCTTCAATGAACGTCTGAAGGAGAGCAATGGTTATCCTGAGAACCGTATGTTCGGCCACAGGAATCCTGCCGGAGGTCTCTATGTGCGCCATGCAGAGAACATCATCGTCGATAACTTTGTCATAACCCAGCGCCAGAAAGATTTACGCCCTGCTGTGGTACTCGACGATGTACATGGATTCCAAGGCACGAATATCCGCCACGACAAAAACTCGCCCAAGCTTTATGACACACAAGGCGATTGTAGCCATATTGATATAAAATAAATCGGTACGCTATAAAAATACGCCTCATCCTGATCCAGGACAGCCCCACAAGTGTTACACGAGAAAAGACACAAAACATTACATGTGACAAAAAAGTGTCCAAACACAGGACCCTTTTATTCACTCCGGACCGAGTTAAGTTTTATGACATTTTTCCCGATCTGAGAAGGTGCGTTTATATGAGATTTATTAATTTTGTATATAGTTAAAAACATACATCCATGAAATTTTTCAAGATTGTATTTTTTCTCCTGATTATTTGTCAACACTCAAAAATGCTGGCTGTAGATATCTTACCAGATGTAAACTACGTCATCTTCAACGCATACAGCAAATTCTCAGGAATCTGTCTGCAAGACGACAAAGGACTGGGTTCCAATAACATTTACAACTACTCTTTTGCCGCCCGCGACACATCAGAGCTACGTCAGGAATGGGTCTTCATCCGCGACACCCATGACAGCACCATGTATTATATCCGCAATGCAAAGACAAAACTCTATCTCAGCGGAGAGCCTTCGGAAGGCAGCAAGCGAAACTTTGAGAAAGCCTGTTTCCAGACACTCAAGAGTAAGAGCATTCCATGGAAAATCACAGACATTGGTACTACGGGTCAAATACAATTAAGTTGCACTAATGCCTATGGTGTACAGTATTATCTCCACGCCAGCGACACCACAGCCGCAGCACCCAATTACAAAAACAATCCACTCCTTAACAAAAACACCCGTTTTGCATGGCGTCTCGAACTGGCGAAGGATACCGCTAGCATTACCGGCATAAAGCCCGTAACGAAGCCGTCTGCGAGAATAAGTGTTCAAAACCGCCGCATCATCATAACTGGCGCAAAGAGCTACAGCGTCTATGACATGAGGGGCAGACAAGTAAATCCCAGATATTCTCTCCAGCCAGGAACCTATCTTGTAAAGACGGATGGTATATCACAAAAAATTTCTGTAAAATGAGAACAACGCTATTGTTTTTTCTCCTATTAGAGGCATCGGTCATGACGGCACAAGTCGTCACCCTGCAACCTAATACAGTAGGTACATATAGCAATCCTGTCATTAATGAAAGCTATGCTGACCCCAGCTATATCAAAGCCCACGATGGTTATTTCTATCTCTTCGGCACAGGAGAAGGCATCATGAAGAGCGGTAATCTGGTAAATTGGACATATGTGGGCAAAGCCTTTGACTCCAACAACCGGCCTGGATTTGTCCCTGGCGTCAACCGATACTGGGCGCCAGACATCAACTTCATCAATGACAAATATGTTCTCTACTTTGCTCTTTCTAAATGGGGAGGCATAGACAGTTGTGGCATCGGTGTCGCTACATCCACCAAGCCCCAAGGCCCATACATTCCGTATGAAAACCCCGCCACACCCCAACTTGAGCAAGGCAAACTGTTCTTAAGCTATGAAATCGGGGTAAGAAACAGTATCGACCCCTGCTATTTTGAGGACGATGGCAGAAAATACCTCATTTGGGGCAGCTATGTGGGAGGCATACATATCATTGAACTCAGCGATGACGGATTGACCATCAAGGAAGGTGCCGAGAAACAGAGGATAGCCGGCAACAACTATGAGGGCAGTTACATCTACAAGAGAAACGGCTATTATTACTTTTTCGGCTCCACAGGCTCCTGCTGTGAAGGTGCTAACAGCACCTACACAACGGTATATGCCCGTTCTACAAGCCTCTTCGGACCTTATGTGAACAAGTCGGGAGAACGGCTTCTGGACAACAAACACGAACTGCTCATCCAAGGTAACAGCGCATGGGCTGGCACAGGACACAACGCAGAAATCTACACCGACAAGAATGGCGATGACTGGATTCTGTATCATGCCTACAACAAGAAGCAACCCGACATTGGCAGAATGGTCCTCATGGACAAGATTATATGGGAAAACGATTGGCCGTCAGTTTACTGCAGCACCCCTTCTGCTCGATCAATTAAACCTGCATTCTAAAACTAAACAAAGCAACAGATATAAACACATTCAAGACACAGCCTTATGAAAGTAAACAAGATTTTATTGTTAGGCTCTGGTGAATTAGGCAAGGAATTTACCATTGCAGCAAAACGGCTCGGACAGTATGTTATTGCCTGCGACCGGTATCCACAAGCCCCTGCCATGCAAGTGGCAGATGAGTGCGAAGTATTCAACATGCTTGACGGAGATGCCCTCATGGCAGCCGTCCAAAAGCATAATCCCGACATCATTGTCCCAGAAATTGAGGCCATACGCACTGAGAAACTCTATGAGTGTGAGAAAAAAGGCATACAGGTAGTTCCAAGCGCCCATGCTGTCAATTTTACCATGAACAGAAAATCCATACGCGACCTGGCAGCAAAAGAGCTCGGACTCAAGACAGCAAAATATTTCTATGCCAACACCTATGAAGAACTTGAGGAAGCCTCCAAGAAGATTGGTTTCCCTTGCGTCATCAAGCCGCTGATGTCATCGTCTGGCAAAGGCCAAAGTGTAGTGAAGCAAGCCGAAGATCTCAAAAAAGCTTGGGATTATGCTTGCTCAGGCAGCCGTGGCGACATCCAGGAGGTCATTATAGAAGAATTCATTCAATTTGACTCTGAAATTACATTACTCACTGTCACCCAGAAGAATGGTCCTACTCTCTTCTGTCCTCCTATCGGCCATGTGCAGAAGAACGGCGACTATCAGGAAAGTTTCCAGCCGGCAATCGTTTCTCCAGAGCAATTGGCTGAGGCACAACGCATCGCCGACAAGGTTACAAAGGCTCTTACAGGAGCAGGTATCTGGGGCGTGGAATTCTTCCTTAGCAACAAAGACGGCGTCTATTTCTCAGAGTTGTCACCAAGACCCCACGATACAGGCATGGTTACCCTCGCCAATACACAGAACCTCAGCGAATTTGAGTTACATGCCCGTGCCGTTCTCGGTCTGCCGATTCCTGCCATCACTTTAGAGAAAGCTGGTGCAAGTGCCGTTATACTGGCAAGTAAGGAAAGCACCATAGCACCTACCTATGAAGGGGTAGAAGACGCTATAAGCCTGCCATCTACAGACATCCGCATCTTTGGTAAACTGACTACCCGCGTACGCCGCCGCATGGGTGTCGTTCTGACTTACGGTCCATTGGGTAGTAACCTTGACGAACTGCGTGACAAATGCAAAGCGCAGGCAGCAAAAGTGAAAGTAAACAACTAATATTGGCTGCCAGCCCCCCTCTAAAGTAGCATTATAGCCTTTTTTCAGCACTATAGCTGCACATAAATTCGTAACTTTGCAGTGCTTAACAAAAAGAACTAAATAATGACATTAGAGGAAAAAGCTGGAACATTAGCCGGCAAGGTTTGGGAATATCTCAACGCTACCGACAGTGCAAATGAAAAAGAAATCATGAAAGGCATCAAGGTACGCCGTGCCACAGAGTTCTACCTCGCCATTGGCTGGTTGCTCCGCGAAGGCAAACTGGAAGTTTTCGGTACTGAAGAAGCTCCTGTTTTCAAGTTGAAGTAAAAAGTATTTTACATACTAAGAAGAAAAAGCGTATCTGTTTTTTAGATACGCTTTTTCTTTATATTCATCAACGGTATGGGTATCTTATTTCTTCCCATGCAAATCACTGGGAAACATCTTGTCCACCTCTTTTCTCACATCATCCACGCCAAACGTGAACACATGGTTCAACACACCTACCGAAACATGTTTGTCTATCGATGGCAGATAGCCTACACTGAAAACCAGAAACGACTTCACCTCCATATCCATGAGGTAGTCACAGGCCATTTGGGTCATACCAGCACCTATAAACGCCGCTATGGCATTGTTGCTGTCAGAAGCTTTTTCATTGAAAACCTCTTCCTTGACATACTGCTTCAGGACATTCGTCACCGCTTGCTTGTGCATTTCCTGGGTAGGACAGGTATATACCAGCAAGCCAACAACAAACAAAACACAAATTGTAACAATCAACTTTTTCATAATATCAAATCAATTATCATCATCTCTCCAATTACAGGCATGGCTGAACCCAGTCGAAGGAGAACTTTTTGAATTGTTTCTAAACTCTTAAACAGTCTCTCAACTCTCCCGAAGGAGAGGGTTGAGAGAGGCTACTACCTCATCACCTTCCTCGTAGTTCCGTCCTTGTAGCGGATGATGTTGAGGCCTTTCTGCTGGAAGTCCAGCCTTTTGCCATCCAGCGAGAAGATGCTCTCCGGCTGTGCCTCTGGCACCGTGGCTGAGGACACGCCCGACAAGTCACGTGAGCGTATATTGCGTTCGTTGAAGCGAGACCAAGGAAAGGTGGTATGATATTCTTTCTCTGATTTGAGGGGTACAACAAGCATGACGTCGTCTATAGTCCAGGTAAAAGTTTTCGACTCGGAGTCATAGGTTTCATCTCCCAAAGTCTTTGTGGAATAGCAGTACGGAGGAACTTTCCTATTGACATAGAGCTTGTCTAGGTTGAGTTTCCTGCGCTTCGTGCCGTCGGCATCAGATTTATATTCTGTACATAACGCATATTCTCCTATATCAGTGACGGTTTCTGGTATTTCAAGTTTATCCCATTTCTTGTGATTGAAGAAAGCATAACTGCCTATTTCCTTCAAGCCATAGGGCAGATGGGGAACGTCTGTGAATTGGCATTGGGCGAAGGCATAGTCGCCTATTGACTTGATAAACGACGGGATAGGGAATTTTTTGAAGAAGCACCCATAAAAGCAGTATTCGGGAATGGTTTTCAGGGACTTGTTTCCTTCTTCAAATTCTACAGAAGTGATGGCAGAGTTCATGAAAGCCTGAGGCCCAATGAACTCCGTTGTCTTGGGTATCCTTATTTCTGAAAGGTTCGTATTCTTGAAGGCTCCTTCGCCGATTTCGAAAAACCATTCCGTGTTCTCTGGCCATATTACTCTAAGCAACCAGTCGCATCCACTGAAAGCATAATCACCAATATACCCTAAACTGGGAGGGAATTGTACTTCTACGAACAAGCATCTTTCATTGTATCTGTAATTTCCAGAAACAGAGTTCAGAAATCTGAATGCGTTTTCCTGAATACCAACTACCGTCAGGACGGTATCGGGAATACCTTTCAACTCATCTCCCTTAAGGATGACTTCCTCGGGGATTCTCAGACGGCGAACATCGTAAAAGGCTCCCTGGCAGAATGCCACTTCACAACACAGGTCATCTTCCCATATGCGGTTATAGTAGAGCATCACCCCGTCTCCGTTCTTCTGGCAGAAATCCCATGCCGAAAGCGAATGGATGCAAAGAAGGGCCAAAAAGATAATAAACAGGACTCTCATTGTGTTTTTTTCTTTTTTAGTTAACGATGCAAAAATATAAACAATTTTTCATTTCTGCAAGGTTTCTCTCACAGTTTATTTCTTGAACACTTGAACTTTTAAACTATTTAACTCCTCAACTGTTTTTCAACGCCGAAGGGGTCGCGAGCCAACGGCGAGAAGGTTTAGCTCGACGACTCGAAGAGGAAAGTCAACGAAGTGGCAACTCTAAACCTTAAACTTTCAACTCTAAATAAGGGAGAGGCTTCTCTATTTCATTACTTTCTTGCCGCCACTGATGTATATGTGGCCTTTCTCGGGCTGGGCAATCTTGCGGCCCTGAAGGTCGTACCAGCCCGTTTCCTTGGTTTTGACCTTAACCTGACTGATGCCTGCAGGGATGATTTCCTTGACGCCTCCCTTGAACACCTCCTCCGTCCAGCCAGCGGCAATATAGGCACTACGCTTGCCATAGGGTACCATCAGTACGCACGTCGGCGATATGCCCTTGAAGGCATCTGCGCCGAAGGCAAACGGCTCCTCGTTCAGCACCGTCACGGAGTCAAGAGCCTTGCACCCCTCAAAGGCAGATGCCTCTATGATATTCACCTTTGCCGGTATGGTTATCTTTGACAGGCTGCTGCAGTCCTTGAAAGTACTGTTTCCTATACGGAGCATGTTCTCCTTTATGGTAACATGTTTCAGTCCTGTGCATCCCTCAAATACACTGTTGTATAATCTGACCATCTGTTTGGGCAAATTCACTGTGTCAAGGCTTACGCATCCGGCAAAGGCGTAATCGTATATAGTATGGTTTTGTGAGGCTAGGTTAAGATGTTTAAGGCTTGTACAGCCCTGGAAGGCAGACGATGAGATTATCCCGACGGAATAGGGGATACTAATTGATTTCAATCTCGTACAGCCCTGAAACATTTGTTTTCCTATATTCGTTTTATATGTTGGAGGTATAATTACATTAGTTAGACTAGTGCAGTTTCTGAATATATATTGTCCATACACGGGTGCAGTCATTTCCTGGAAACGGACAGTCTCCAAATTGACACATCCTGTAAAAAGACCATTCCCCAATGAAGTTCCTCCAGGTATCGTTACCTCCTTCAATTTGACACATCCGTAGAAACAATAATCGCCAATAGATGTCGCAGTTTTGGGAAGGGTCAATGTCTTTAAATTCGTACAATCCTTAAATGCCTGACTATTCAAAGTCCACATTGTGTCAGGAAGAACCATCTCGGTAATATACTGGCAACCGGTAAAAGCGTTATGTTGGACTTCTCTCACAGGCTTGAAGATATCTTTTTGATATTCTAACTTATTAGGTATCTTGATACTGGTCATGTCTCTGGTTAGTTTCTTTTGAGTAGCGGCAACAACAAAATAACCTCCCGAATTAGGAAAATAACCATATGTGATACCGTCATATATAAATTCTTCGCCATACGCACCGCTGATGTTTCCAGT
>ONKB01000072.1 GCA_900318305.1 uncultured Prevotellaceae bacterium
CAGTTCCCACGTGCTCCGCTGTTTGATTCTCAGTCCCCGTTGCCGGGCCAGGTATTCCTCTTCGCGGACCTCCAGCACAAACAGCAGATACTCCTTTCGTTTTATCCTGCCCAGGCATCTTGGTTTCTTTTCATTCATGGTCGTCTTCTCAAAGGATGGTCCTGATAAACTCCATGCCAATGGCAGTCCATACCAGATACTTCCTCTCCTTCTTCTCGCCGTCCAAGGCATAGTAGTGGAAGTTACGGTCCTGAGCGTAACCGCTGCCCTCGTACTCCTTGGTCAGCTTGTATCGCCCCCCGTTCCAGAACTGCACGCCCTCCTCCACCAGTCGCTTGTTCAGCTGATTCACCGTCATCTCCATCATGCGGGCAATGTCAGAGGCCGAGTAGCAGCCGTCGGCATCAGCATTCTCGTCGGCTATCAGCGTGCGACGTATCTCGTCGCTCTTGTGCATGATTTCCTTCTCGGTCACCAGCAGCTTTTGTTCCGGCATCTTAACACCAAGCTGCTGGCATTCCAGCTCATGCCACCTTTTTACCAGTCTTGCACGTGCCTCGTCGTTGAACTTTGTCGCCACGTACAGACACTCCATTTTTGTGAGAGAGAACACAGGTATCAGCCTTACGCCGCCCTGTGGCATTTTGATCTTTTCCGATGTGCGGCCAAATTTGGCTCCACATTCCTTTTCCCATGCAGGCTCCATGTTTCGGATATCCCTCAACACGTGAGCGTGGGTCTTTCCTGTCACCGCAGCAATGTCCAGTGAGGTCATCCGCTGCTCTTGCAATGTCAATTCGTTCATATACATTATTTTTAGTTAATAAAATGTTCGAGTATTAAAAACTGCCGTGCTTCGCAGCAGAGCAGGTTGTGTGGCTCACTCGCCACTAAATAAATAAGGTATGGAAACAACAATAACCAAAAACTTAAAATTAATTTTTACTTTTTCCCATAATTGTAATTCTTTAAATTAATAAATAATGTGATGTATAATTTTACCTCTATTAGGATTTGCTAAATAAGTCAAAGAGCACCGTCCCGAACCCGTTTCCGTTCGTTGACAATGCAAAATTAGGCATAAATTATATAGGAAAAAGGTTTATCTGGCAGAATCAAAAAGGCCGTAAACTACTATAAACCATTATAAACTTTTATCAACCAAAACCGTAAACTTTTGGCTTTAGAAACCTCACTTTGAGGCACAAAAAAAGGAGAGCCTAATAGACTCTCCTGCACCAGTTCTGACGCGACTTCGGGTATAGCCCTGCGTCCTTCAGTATTTCCCAAAGCACCCCTTTCCGGCTGTTCCCGTAGTTGGATATTCGCTGGTCTTTAACCCACATATTCACAAGGTCGGTGATGTTATTGGGCTTCATTCCCGTAATCTCCTTCAGGAAGAGCCGCGCGTCATCCTCGTTGTTGTAGAAGATGGGTTTAAGCTTTTCCAGGACTTCCGCTTCATTCATGGGCTTTGTGTATTCACCGTTTCCCGTCAGCAGCTTTCTCTCCTCTTTGATATTGTCAGTCTGCTCTTTCTGCTGTTGAGCCTGCCCAGCCTGCCCATAGGCATACTCACGATAGATGGCCTCATCACCCTCCATTCGGATTTCCCTATGATCATCAGGCGTGGCGTTAGCCGCCCTGTGCTCTATATACTGGGCATTCCTGCCAGTCATTGTAATCTTACGTCCCATATCGTTACCTTATTCGTTTGGATTTTTGTTTTCTTCGTATGTGGCATGCTCACCTGTCATGGTCACATCACGATTGGAGATTCTTTTGGACTCCTTCAAACCATAAGCCTCGTTTAAATTGGTAACCAACACATTGGGAGCAGCAGCCTTCCTCAATGCCAATTCCCTGGCAAACTGCTCCTGTTGGAACTCTTTCCTGGCTTCAGCAATGTTGCTTCGCATTTCCTTTGCAGCCTCGGCCCATCCTTCCACGATGGAACAATACTTGTTCATCTGCTCGAAAAAAGCATCCGCTTTATCTACACCATCCGTCTCAATGGCATAATTGATGATGTCAACCACTACTTCATGAGTGATTTTCAGCTTGCCGCGTGGGGACTTTGGTTTGAAGGTGTTGTTGGTCATCTTGCTGGAAATTTGCTGGGTTATTAAAAATGATAATAGCCGTGGAGGCCTGTTGCAGGGCGGAATTAGCCACTACTGGGGCTGAGTCTGCCGCTTGGCGTAGAAGGCCTCGATCTCCGATGATGACCGTATCAGGAATCGCCGCCAAGGGACTGCCTGCCGTCGTCGAAACGCGTCGGATAGCAGTCAAGGGTGTCAGCCCGCAACAGGTAGCGGTCTTGTGGGCAGACACGGAATTGCGCTTTGCAGTGATTCCAGTCATGATATATGTTTATTGATTTCTGCTGCAAAGGTACTAATATTATTTCATCCGGCAAGCATCTTCCTCAAGTTTTTTTGAAAAAATTCCCTGACCTTCCAAGAGGCCAGGGCAACATTTTCGCAGATTGCACAAAACAGCAAAAGTGTGAAATTTTCAGAAGTCAGACATCATCCATCATCCATCCTGATGCCAGGACCAGTCCCTGTGGCATTAGTAAGTGTATCCTTTATATTTCCTTCATCACTTCCATGTGATTAAAATAGTGTTTTCTTCCATTTACCACAACAGTATCCTTTTGCTTCTTGCTGATGCCATAGATGGTTTGACCCGTAAAATGGAGCTCCCCTTCAGGATAAGGGCATGATATCGTCTTCTGCTTATAGTCAAGCGCAGGATAGTCAGTCATTCCAAAGTCCTCTTGAGTCCTATAAGGTGGATAATCAATCAGCACAGGTTCACTTTCCACTATACGATAGACGTCATAGCCGCTATGAAACTCACCTGTCCCTATGGCATTAGATGATACTTTTCTTCTTTGGCGAATAATTCTTTCGAAAACTATAGATAGTGTGTATCCAAGTCAGATACCCGTGATAACAAAACGAGCTCCGTTGGTATATTCCAGGTCGAGGGTGACGTTGTAACCCATTGATACGGCGAGGCGGCGAGCCAAAGGCAGGCCAATGCCAAGGCTATGCTCGTCGGAAGAGAGACGGACGAAGGGTTCGAAGATGCGCTCTGCATCAATAGCGGGGATGACGGGACCCTCGTTGGTGACGGATATGGCGTAGGTGCCTTCAGCATCTTCATGACAGCTCACCAGCACAGTACCACCAGTAGCGTACTTGTCAGCATTGTCAAGCAAACAGTTCAACAAGTCCTGCAATAGTGGGC